>CAZHQP010000372.1:0-2739 GCA_964534735.1 uncultured Roseivirgaceae bacterium | reverse complement strand
ACGAACTGTTGTAAGCCTCTGCCCAACGTTCAAATTCCTTACGTCCTCTCAATTATTCATTCTCGTTGCTTAACTTGCGCGCTTCTTTAAACAGAATTGCTCATGTTAGTAATGAAATTTGGCGGGACCTCGGTAGGCAAGCCTGAACGAATGAAAAAAATCGCTGACCTTGTGCTTTCAACACCGGGCCAGAAGGTTGTTGTGCTATCAGCTTTGTCCGGAACAACCAATGCATTGGTTACCCTGGGTGATCATCTATTAGCGGGTAAGCCTGAACTCGCGGAAAAAGAGATCGGTATACTTGAAAAACATTATGAATTGTTCATAAAAGAGCTTTATACATCCGAGGCTTTCCGCGCAATCGGGCAGGAAACAGTAAGTCGTTTTTTCATTTTCATCCGGTTGTTGGCCGCAGGCCAGTTTGACAATAAAAGCTATCGCGAATTACTGGCGCAGGGTGAATTGATGTCAACTGAACTGTTCTATCAGCATCTGCAGGAGCGCAAGATCAATTCAAGACTATTGCCGGCACTTCATTTCATGTCGATTGATGAGAACGAAGAGCCTGAGCTTGAAAAAATTGAGCAGCGCCTGAAGCCTTTGCTGAACTCATTAAAGAATGTTGAGATCATCATCACGCAAGGTTATATCTGTCGCAATCATCATAACGAAATTGATAACCTGAAACGAGGCGGAAGTGATTACACAGCCTCATTGATTGGAAGCGCATTACGTGCAGAGGAAATCCAGATCTGGACCGACATTGACGGGATGCACAATAATGATCCAAGAGTGGTTAAAAAAACGTTTCCCATTTCCGAGCTTACGTTTGATGAAGCATCTGAGCTCGCCTACTTCGGTGCGAAAATCCTTCACCCTTCTACCATTGTTCCTGCACAAAAGCATGGCGTTCCGGTTCGGTTGAAAAATACGATGGATGAAAAAGCGGAAGGAACGCTGATCAGCAATAAAGGAACCGAAGGAACTTTCAAAGCTGTAGCTGCCAAGGATAATATCATTATCGTCAATATTAAGTCTTCACGCATGTTAATGGCGTACGGGTTTCTGCGCAGAGTATTTGAGGTGTTCGAACAGCACAAGACTCCAATTGACATGATCTCTACCTCAGAGGTAGCCGTTTCGTTAACAATCGACTCCACCTCACACCTGGATTCGATCGTAACCGAGCTCAAAAAGTTCGGAAGTATTGAAGTCGATAAAAATCAAACTATCATTTGTGTTGTCGGGCACAACATTGGCGGGCAAAAAGGCATTCTTAAAAAAGTATTTGGTGCGCTGGCGGAGATCCCGGTAAAAATGGTTTCCTGTGGCGGAAGCAATAACAACATCTCCATTGTTATAGAGCCTGCTTACAAAGAAAAAGCGCTGATTGCATTAAACGAGGGTCTTTTCGGAATTCAATAAATTCGTTAGCAATAAAAAAGGACGTCTTTGCAGACGTCCTTTTTATTTTATTGATTTTTAAAAACCTATTGAGAAACATCCTGTAAAAGCTTCTCGGTTGAGGACACATCGTCACCGCTTACTTTGCCTAATGCAATTGCTTTCTCAGCATACAGCTTCGCATTCTTTTTATCGCCCAGCTTATTGTACAGATTTGCAGCCGTATCAACATTCATAAAGCCCTCGCTAAGCTTTACAGACTGAAGCGAATACCCCAGCGCCTTCTTCAAATAGTCAGGGTTATCTACATTTTCGAAGAATGTCCAGGCAACGTTATTCAGCTCACCTGAAGATGCCGTTGCATTCTTATCGTAATAAGCAATAGCCTGTTTTGCATAGCTATCCCAGTCCTTCGCAATCCGGTAAACGTTCATTGAAAAGTTAGCCGAAAGTTTTGCTTCCTGTTCAGGAAGAACCTTTTTGAAGTACTCTTTCGACTTAGCAACAATTGCGGGCGCTTGCTCTTTCGTAAGATCACGCTTAACGCCCAGCTCAGAATAAGAGCTTTGGTACGCAATGCCATACATCCGCTCGTTGTACTTATCTTTTCCTCCCATCGATGCTTCAAATGCAGGCGCGTTCTTACGCATAAACTCAAAGTTTGGATCGGTGGCAGAAGAAGTAAACTCACTGATAAATTTAACATTCTTTTCTTCCAGCAGATTTGACTGTGTCTTTAGATACGCTGCGGCAATTTCTGATGATTTCTTTGAGTCATAGGCGCTTTGCGCTGCGTGCGCTGCATTGAAAAGAAAATCAGGATTTCGTTCACCTGCGTCAAATTTTCTAACCAGCGTACCATATTGCGTTTCCGGATTAAGGGCGTTTCCGGAAGCTGCAATGAATTTTGGTGTTTCCATAGATCCCACTACACGATGCACAAGATTACCGTCACCGTCCACATAGAGATAGGTCGGGTAAGCCTGAACACTATATTTCCTGGCTATATCAAGTCCTTCACCTTTTTCCATATCAATTTTCGCATTCACGAAATTCTTATTGAAGTAATCACCCGCTTCAGCAGTCGGGAAAACATTCTTATCCATCCACTTACACGGACCGCACCACGTTGTGAACGCATCAACAAAAACATATTTGTTTTGCTGTTTCGCTTTCGCGAGGATCTCAGCCCAGGTTCCGGTTTCAAATTGAATTCCGGCCGCGCTGGCTGTTTCAGTTTGTGCAAAGCCAGAGGCTGCTACAAACAAGACAATCAGGATTAAGAAAATTTGTTTCATAGGGTAAAATTTTTGATAACTAAATGTACGTTTCATT
>CAZHQP010000371.1:0-2755 GCA_964534735.1 uncultured Roseivirgaceae bacterium | reverse complement strand
TCCTTATGGAATTTTTTCAAATCCTCCAGGTTTACCGCTTTGATAGACGCAATTGACTCGTCAATGCTTTCTGCGTAACGCGGATCTTCTTTTGGATATTTATTGGTATGCTTTTGAAGGCGTAATGAAGCGATGAATCCAGGCTCGCTTCGGTTTGCTTCGATGCCTGCCAGACTTTCGTTCTTCAGCTTTTCAAGCTCATCAGCCGGAAAGTTAGCTTCTTTAATAATCTCTGCTGCAAGACGCATAGCTTCCGGCAAGTTCGGACGCGTTGTACTGATGTTAATGAATGCCTGGGTAGCGCTGCCCCCAATGTTAACATTTGCTTTTAGCCTGTCGAACTCATCCTTTAATTGCTGACGTGTATGTTTGGCTGTTCCTTTGTTCAGCATGGAACCAGTGTATTGCCCGATCGTTCCTTTTTTCGCTAATGACTTTAAATCTCCAAAGCGAAATGTAATCCGTACTTCAACCGATTCACCTCTTGTTTTCTTTGGAAGCATGGCCACCTTCATTCCATTTGGAAGATCAACCCGTGTTGTACGGCTTTCGATGTTGGCAGGAGATGGATCAAACGCTTCGCCTGCTGCCAGCACTGCATTGCCTTTGTAGTCTTTCACCATAGCCTCAACATCCGGCACTGGCGGAATCTCAGAACGATCAGGTTTTTCCGTTGGAATGAAGACACCCACCGTTCTGTTATCCGCTTTCAAATATTGTTGTGCAACACGCTTTACGTCTTCAACTGTAACTTCTTTTATCCGGTCACGGGAAAGGAACAGTAAACGCCAGTCTCCTGCGCCAATGGATTCACTCAGGCTTAAGCCAATTCGCTCGGATGAATTGAACATCAATTCAATGCCTTTGATCAGCTCATTTTTAGCACGCTCAACTTCTTCTTTCGTAGGAGGATTTTTAGAGATATCGTCAATGGTTTGAAGCATAACATTTTTTGCGTCATCCAGTGATTTTTCTTTCAGGATCTCCGAATAAGCCAATAATAAGCCTGGCTCTTTCCATTGAAAGCAAAATGCTCCGCTTGAGCTGGCTTTTTTGGTATCAACCAGGGCCTTGTATAACCGACCGGAAGGTTGAGTTGATAAAATGTTTGAGAGAACATTCACGGCTGCAAAATCCGGATGTGAACCAGCTGGAATATGATAAGCTGCCATGGCCAACTGTACATCTCCAACACGTTTTAATGATACAAAGCGTTCACCATCCTGTACCGGATCAAGCGTGTAGGTTGCCTGCAAGGCACGCGTTGGGCTCGGTACGGTTCCAAACTTTTCATTGATTAGCTTTAATGTTTTCTCTTCATCAATCTTTCCAACAACGGTAAGGACAGCGTTGTCAGGCTGATAATACCTTCTGTAAAAAGCCTGTAATTTATCGATAGGCACATTTTCAAGATCGGCCCGCGAGCCAATGGTTGATTTACCGTAGTTATGCCACAAGTATGCGGTTGACATAACACGTTCCATTAATACACCGAACGGATCATTCTCACCCGATTCAAATTCATTACGAACAACCGTCATCTCACTGTCTAAATCTTTCTTGGCGATGTATGAATTCACCATGCGGTCGGCTTCCAGATCAAGCGCCCACTGGAGATTCTCATCCGTTGCATTAAAGGTTTCAAAATAATTTGTACGGTCAACCCACGTTGTTCCGTTTGGCCGGGCACCATGCTCTGTTAACTCTTGCGGGATATTCGGATGTTTCGGTGTGCCCTTAAACACCAGGTGCTCTAATAAATGAGCCATTCCGGTTTCGCCATAATTTTCATGTTTGGAGCCAACCATGTAAGTGATGTTCACCGTAATGGTTTGTTTTGACTGATCGGGGAATAGCAGAACGCGAAGGCCGTTTTGCAGACGATATTCCGTGATTCCTTCAACCGATGTCATTTTAACGGGCGGAGGCACAATTACCTTATCTTCCATTTTAGAGCTTTCCGGGCTCTTTTTGGGTTTATTCTTCTGGCCGTAGGTGTATCCGGTCAATAGAATAAGGATTCCTAGCAGAATTCTTTTATTCATAAAAGCGTGGATTTGTTTATTATTCAAAGTACCAGTTATAGACTGCAAAAGCAATATCATCGTATGGCAGATTTACCTATCCGGTTTTGGTACACGCGCTGTTCATTGGTGTACAATTCATTGAATTATCAGACTGAAAAATGTTACAGATTTTAAAGGATTTTTTTATTCTGCCTTTTATCAAAAAACAGTGATCGTTTTCTGTTGATGCGCGTTTAAGCCAATGTTTCTTTTCAATAGAAGATTACTGGAGTGTTAACAATAATTAACAGGAGTTTTATTTAAATCAGACAACTTTAATTCAACACTCAACGTCTGTAGATATGTAAATCAAAACTTACCCATGAAAAAATTAACAGGAATGTTCGCTGCGCTAATGATCATTAGCAGAATTGCGCTCGCAGGTGAAGTTGTTCCTTCAGCTTCCAATACTTCGGTTAGTCTGAAAGGTGAGATTGTTAAGATCTTTTATCGCTCAGAAGATTCTGAAAAAGTTAAAGTAACAATCTATGATGCTGCTTTTAAGGTCGTTTTCTCTGAGGAAATAAAAAATAAACCAAGCTTTGTGCGTCCATATAACCTGGAAAATCTCCCTTACGGTGAGTATACAATTGTATTGGAAGATAAGAATGGTAAAAAAGAAGAAAAAGTAAGTTATTTGAAAAGGGCTGCTGAAGTTCAGGCTTCCATCATTCATAAAAAAGAAAGCC
>CAZHQP010000370.1:0-2756 GCA_964534735.1 uncultured Roseivirgaceae bacterium | reverse complement strand
GCATTTACGGGCACTTTCTCAATTGTATCGGAATGCGACATCCATACTTGTGAGTCAAGGGAAATCTCTTTCAGTAATTCGCTGTGATGATCAACGGTGGTCAGTTTTGCACGACCATACTCCCGGATCTTCGAAGCGATTACACTGCCTCCGCCCTTTTGCGCCAAAAGCTGTGCGCCATAACAAACCGCCAGCACCGGAACTTTTCCATCAAACAAGCTGGCATCCACATCGGGCGAACCCGCATCGCGAACCGAGCATGGACTTCCGGAAAGGATCACTCCTTTTATATCAGGCGTGAGTGCCGGAATTTTATTGAATGGGTGGATCTCGCAATACACGTTTAACTCACGAACCCTGCGGGCGATGAGCTGTGTGTATTGAGAACCGAAGTCGAGAATGAGAATTTGCTGGGACATGGCTGTAAAGATAATATGTTGATCGGCCTTCAAAAATCAGTTTCCTGAAAACAAAAACGCGCCCCAAAGAGCGCGTTCGTGTTTCGTTATGATTTCCGGAAGCTCATTAGTTCTTTCCAAAACGTTTACGTTCATTTTCTGTTAAATAAATCTTTCTCAGGCGGATCGACTTAGGCGTTACCTCAACGTATTCGTCTGACTGGATGTATTCCAACGCTTCTTCTAATGTATGCTTCAACGGAGGAGCAATCTTCATTTTCTCGTCCGAGCCCGAAGCCCGCATGTTGGTAAGTTTTTTGGTTTTCGTAACGTTGATTACAAGATCCCCATTCCGGTTGTTCTCACCAATTACCTGACCTTCGTAAACCTCTTCGCCCGGGTTGATGAAGAACTTACCACGATCCTGCAAGTTGTGCAAGCTGTAAGCAATTGCTTCACCTTGTTCCATCACAATTAACGAGCCGTTGATACGTCCAGGAATTTCGCCTTTGTACGGTTGGTACTCTTTGAAACGATGCGTAACGATTGCTTCACCGGCAGTTACGTTCAATAAATAGTTACGCAAGCCCATGATCCCGCGTGACGGGATCATAAACTTCAGGATCATACGATCTGCTTTAGGTTCCATGTTCAGCATTTCACCTTTACGCTGCGATACAGTTTCAATTGCTTTACCGGCAACGGTTTCAGGCAAGTCGATAGTCAATTCTTCCATTGGCTCGCTCTTCACGCCATCAATTTCCTTGAAGATTACCTGCGGCTGACCGATCTGCAACTCGTAGCCTTCGCGTCTCATTGTTTCGATCAGAACCGACAAGTGAAGTACACCACGGCCAAACACCATAAAGCTATCCGCTGAACCGGTATCACCTAAACGAAGCGCGAGGTTTTTCTCAAGCTCTTTCTCCAAACGTTCTTTAATGTGGCGCGATGTCACAAACTTTCCTTCTTTTGCATAGAACGGAGAGTTGTTGATCGTAAATAACATACTCATGGTAGGCTCATCAATTGAAATAGCTTTCAACGCTTCCGGCTTTTCCGGATCTGTAACCGTGTCACCGATTTCAAATCCTTCCAATCCTACCAATGCACAGATCTCTCCGGCCTTAACCTCTTCTACTTTTTTCTTTTCGAAGCCTTCGAACACATATACTTCTTTAATTCTCGACTTCACCACTTTGCCATCGCGCTTTACCAAGGTTACCTGTTGACCGGGCTTTACTAATCCCCGCTGTACACGTCCGATTGCAATCCGGCCAATGAATGAGGAATATTCCAATGAGGTGATCATCATTTGCGTTAAGCCCTGATCAACCTTAGGTTCAGGAATATGCTGGATGATACCATCCAATAAAGGTGTGATGTCAGTTGTTTCCTTTTTCCAGTCGGTGCTCATCCAGCCGTTTTTAGCCGAACCGTAGAACGTTGGAAAATTTAATTGATCTTCGGTTGCATCCAGTGAGAACATGAGCTCGAATACCATCTCATGTACTTCATCGGGCGTACAGTTTTTCTTATCTACTTTATTAATAACAACAATTGGCTTTAAGCCAAGCTGAAGCGCTTTTTGCAAAACAAAACGGGTTTGCGGCATTGGGCCTTCAAAGGCATCCACTAAAAGCAGACAGCCATCGGCCATGTTCAATACGCGCTCAACCTCTCCACCAAAGTCACTGTGGCCAGGAGTATCAATTACGTTGATCTTGTAGTCCTTGTATCGCACAGAAACGTTTTTCGCCAGAATGGTAATTCCGCGTTCGCGTTCAAGGTCGTTGCTATCCATGATCAGCTCGCCAGGATTCTCGTGGTCTTTGAATAAGTGACCGGCATGTAAAAGTTTGTCAACCAGGGTAGTTTTTCCGTGGTCAACGTGTGCAATAATGGCAATGTTTCTGATCTTCGATGCTTCCATAACCTCAAAATCCTCGTTTATTCCGTGTTTTCTACTATTTAAGGGCGCAAAGATACGGTTAATAACCGTAAAAAGCAGGTCGGGAAAACTTAAAAATCAGATTGATAACTGGGGCTTAATAATTGAATTCTTGTAGTCTGTGAAGACACAGACCAGGATTAAGGAGATACTACGCTTCAGATTTTAAGCGTTCGAGGTGGTACATCACTGCCCGAATCTCATTATAGGAATAATTTTCTCCCAGCGCATTTTTCAGAAAAGATGTGCCGGTTGCACCCGTTTTTTCACTGATCTCTTTAATGGCTTTTATCTTTTCGGGATCAACTACTCTTTCAATCGCAAGCTCTCCCGTTCTTACAAATCCCACCAAATGCGATTCAATGGTAGAGATGGCGAGACCGCGGATCTGAGCAACCTTTTCGATA
>CAZHQP010000369.1:0-2780 GCA_964534735.1 uncultured Roseivirgaceae bacterium | reverse complement strand
GGATCAATAAAGGAAGAAATAAGGTCCGAGTTTTTATAGTTAAAAATTGATATGAAGCGTTTATAGTTTAGTACATACTCATCGATGCCATTAATAACGGTGTCTTTTAGATTAAAGACTTCGAACGTTGGATCTTCAAGATATTCACCCGGGTCTAAAATGAAATGTGTGTACGGTATGGAATAAAATTCTCCAAAAAATGAAGAGAACGGTTTTGTCAGGGTCCGGTCTGAAATGTTCGTATTCTTATCGTTAAAAATTCGTTTGTTGAGATACACATAATCCAGGTGCCACGCATCGTACGCTCCCGAAAGCCGGCCGAACGATGTGAACCGGAATTGAAAATCGTTTTGGTAAAAAATAGTATCGTTGTTTCCGGTTGTAGCGTTGAATACAAGTGTCTGCGGAATTTGAATTGCGGTATCGTAAAACACAGTCTGGTCCACGTTTGCTTTCACATGAAAGCGCTTAATCTCAACCCATCCGTTCTTACCCTTAAACTCAAGCTTCAAAAAGTCACTGGGGTTTGGCATCTCGCTGTTGCCTCCAGGTTGATAAAAAAAACTGAGGTAAATGTTATTTCGTTGTGCGATCGGAACATCTTTAAGTTTAATAGGTTGTGACTCGAGTGTATCTCCGTAGCCGGTTTCAAGTGGAGCATTCGAATAGGGAATTCCGTTTTCATTATAACCATCAAATGTTGCAACATTTAATGATGGCGGATTTATTCCCTGTCCGTTGTTAATGAATACTTTATTGTTGTTTATCCAAAGCAGCGAATCGGCCGAATGACTTTTTACGGCAGAGAAATCGTCCCAGAAGGGCAGTGAGATCGGATTAACCGCATGTCTGCGGGCATTTTTTTCGATTACGGGTTTTGACGGTGAGTTTCGTTCGGGCGCGTATTTCTTCAGTTGGGCAAATGCAGCAACAGGCAACAGCACAACAAGCAATAAAATATAAACCGGCCTGATTCTATACACCTTAGAACAAATTAGCATTAGTTACTATCACCATCACTATCCTCTTCGTCATCTTTTACCTCAGTGCCCTTCGCGCCAATCCATATTTTAACGATATCACCTACGCAGATATTTTCAGAACGAGCAGGCTTTTGTTTCAATACAACCGACTCAATTCCGGTAGTGTCGCCTACAACAACAATCTCAGGATTAAGGTTAACACCTATAATATGCATTTGTGCTTCATCCCAGACATTTCCTATCAAATCAGGTGTTTCGAAGCACCGAACGCCACCGTCCATTACTACCAAATCAATTACTGAACCTTTTGGAACGCGGTCTCCCGGCTTGATGGAATGACCTTTGAATTTCATTTCCTGAACAACCTGCAAAAAGGGACCCCGTACCAGCTCAATCCGGCCGCGCCTGAGCTCATTGCTTTTTAATACGGCATCTGCATTGATAAGTGACCCGTCAATTAAATCCGGAACCGGTACGGATGGAGGCGTTACCCTGTTTAGGGAAATATAGATTACCCGGTTCTCCTTAACCTTTGCTCCCGAAGAAGGATATTGTTTTAATACAGTTAATGGAGGACGATCATTGGTATACGCTGAATCATTTACTTCATAGCGCAGGTTACGTTTTACCAGGAAGTCTTCAAGGTCTTCCATTTTCATGCCTACAACATCCGGTACGGTAACAGTTTCGTTGTGATTGGTTACGGCTGGCAGATAAGCATAGAAATACAGAATCATGATCAGCATAAGCGTACCGCAGGCGATAAGAATGCTTACCAGAATTCCTCCAAGTGTTGATGTGTTCTTTTTGATGCTAAATGCCATGCCGGATATTCAGATTACAGTACAATGATCAGAATTTTAAGGAAGATTGAAAGTCGTGTTCAACGCGTTTATTTGCGGCATACCGCTCGGACGCGAACCCGAGCAGCTTGCTGATAAGCTCGGTAAACGAAATTCCGCGCTCTTTCCACATCATTGGGTACATGCTGGAATTGGTAAAGCCCGGGATAGTATTGATCTCGTTTACATAGATTTTTCCTTTTTTAGTAAGGAACAAATCAACCCGGGAGAAATCTTCGCAGTGCAAGGCACGGTACGCCTGCAATGAGATTTCACGAATCTGCTTGATCGATTTCTTATCCAGCCTGACCGGAACTTTAATTTCCACGGCTTCTGCATCTACATACTTTGCATCGAATGTATAGAATTCATACTTTTTGCTGATGACGATCTCACCGGGATTGGACGCTTCTGCCGGAGCATTCCCAAGCAGCGCACATTCGATCTCACGACCTTCAATAAATTGTTCAATTAAAATCTCCTGATCGTATTTAAAGGATTCCTGAACTGCATTTTTAAAATCGCTTTTGCGACTTACTTTCGTTACGCCTACGGATGATCCCAGGCTTGCTGACTTTACCATGAACGGCAGGCCGAGCTTCTTTTTAATGTCTTCAAACTTAATTTTCTTCTGATCATCAAAATGAAAAGCGATAAATTTCGTAACGGGAATTCCGGCTTCCTGCAGCAATCGCTTCGCAATGATTTTATTCATGGACACGGCTGACCCCAATACGCCCGTGCCAACCATGGGCAAATCGATGGCTTTGATCAATCCCTGGATGCTGCCGTCTTCACCGTCCGTACCATGCAGCACGGGGAAGATTATATCGATCTTCAGCCGGTCGCTGCTTGCCAGAAGAATAAAACCCGGTTTTTCCGGATCAAGAATAAGTCCGAGTGGCTGACCCTGATCAATGTTCTTATCAACACCTTTGGTAAGAAACCATTTTCC
>CAZHQP010000368.1:0-2798 GCA_964534735.1 uncultured Roseivirgaceae bacterium | reverse complement strand
AACGTTCCGATTACTGCGATCCGGCCATCAACTACCATTGACTTGGCATGAAGCCCGAAGATCGGGGTAAAGCTTAGTTTCTCCTGCAGAGCACCGGTCATCACCTGAAACCGTTCCATGGCATCCGGACGAAACTCATAGATTTTTACACCTGTTTGGAGTAGTTCTTTTCGGTCGCGCTGATACCCGCTGAACGCTTCCATATTATCAGTAGAAGCCATGCTATTAGTGAGTATTCTGATTTTTACTCCCCGTTTAACAGCTGATTTAAACAACTCCCGGCTTTTTTCGGTGGTGATCAGGTAGGGTGATTGAATGTCGATCGAAGTCCTGGCGTTACGAATCAGGTTAACCAAACTATCCGTACAAACTCCACCTCCTGCTAATGTTCCCGAGTTATTCTTTCCCGGAATATCCGAAACAAACTGTACATTTTCCAGCCAAACAAGGTTTCCGGAAGTGCGCAGTGATTCAAACATGGCGGGCAGATTCTGAATACGCTCGCGGACCTGCGGCCAGAAGTTCTCCGGGTTACAGGCATATTGATGTAAGCGATCAAAGCGCGCAGTATCTGCGTAGTTCGCTTTTTCTTCAGAAACCAGCCCGGTTACCGGAACACTGAGCGGGCTGGTCCAAAAATCTTCAAAGGAATTTTCAATCGATTCATTCACCTTTCCCAGCAATAATACATCGCGGTCGCGGAAGTTATATTCATGATCATAATCAAAATACTCATCGGCAATGTTGCGTCCGCCTGTAATGGTAACTTTACCATCTACAATAAAGGTTTTATTGTGCATGCGCTGATTCGCTCCCCGAAAATCAGTTGCAAACTTTTTAAGCCTTGCGACAAGGTTCTTGCCCAGGTTAACACCCGGATTATAAATCCTGATCTCAATATTATCGTGTGAATCGAGCGTGAGGATTTCATGAATACCTGCATCTACCATAACATCATCTACCAGCAGCCTGACTTTTACACCGCGGTCAGCCGCCCGAACGAGATAATCGCTGGCAATCAGCCCAACATTGTCAGGTGAAAAAATAAAATACTGGATGTCAATTGTCTGCTCCGCATACTCGGCCAGCCACGCCCGCGCAACGAGTGAGCCTCCCCCATCTTCCAGGACATACACCCCGGTTTGTGTATGCATGGAGTCAATGACCGGCAACAGCGCTTTTGACAGACTGAGTGAATCATTACGATGAATGCTTGAGCAGAAGTCACCTGCCTGAACAGGAATTTCTTTTATGGGCGTAGAACAGCCAACCAAAAAAATAATCGGGATGCTTAAGAAAATTCTCATAGAACAGTTCGATAACAATTCAAAAGATAATTTTCTTCCGGCTGGTTCCAGAAGATGAATTTAAAAATGGGTACCAATAGTTGAGGAAGCTTTTTTAAATTCACCTGCGATCTATTTCTTTGTTCCGAGTTGCTTCAGCAACTCATCCACAGCAACTTTTAATTGCTCGTCAGTTCCCTTCCCAATCCAGTCGGGCTGATTTTGTACAAGCACATCCGGTATGGCCGGGCCAAGCTCCTGGTTTTTATCAGTAGCTTTTGTATACCAGCCTCTGAACGGAAGACGGACAAATGAGCCATCCATTAATGCCCGGCCACCGGTTGAAATAACTGATCCGTTTGTCGGAACTCCCACCAGCTTTCCGATGCCTAACGTTTTATATGCGTGCGAAAAAATCTCAGCATTTGAGTAACTGCCTTCGTTACAGATAGCGATAGACGGCTTCATCCATGCTGAATAGATCAGTCGTTCCCCTGTTGGATAATAATCCCGGAATTTCAGTTTGTCACGCTCGAGGTTATCGCTTGCACCTCGTGGAATTGTATATGCATGTTGTTTGTAATTCAATACCGCCATCAGGTAATCAGTTGTTGAGCCACCACCGTTGTAGCGAACATCAACCACCAGGCCGTCTTTACCATAGCCTGCCGCCTGCAGCTCGCGTTCGAACACTTCAAAGCTCGGCTGGCTCATTGCCTGGATGTGGATATAGCCCAACCTCCCATTTGAAAACTTATCCACCAGCTTCTTACGATCTGATACCCATTCTTCATACAATAATTGACGCACAGTATTGATTGGCCGAATAACAACTTCCCGGTTTTTTCCATCTGCTCCGGTTACTGCAAGCAAGGTCCGTTCATCTACGCGGATGTTAAGCAGGTCGTAAAAGTTCTCCGATTCGCTAAATGGCTTGCCATCCACGGCAGTGATCACATCATTGACATACAGCTTGCTTGCCGCTTTATCAGCGGGTGAATCCGGAATAACCCGTAAAACTTTCATACCATTTTTAACAGGCATAAGCTCGGCACCGAGCATTCCGGTGGCATCGCGTTGGGTTTCGGCCTGCTGCGGAGTGGTTAACGCCATATGGCTGGAATTCAACTCGCCTAACATGTAATTGAACATATCGCGGAAATCTTCATTGGTACTGGCAAGCAGGCACAGTCCCATATATTTATCTCTCAGGTCATTCCAGTTCTTTCCATGAAACTGCGGATCATAAAAACCATCACGGATGGTACGCCACGCTTCTTCAAAAACCTGTTCGCGTTCGGATGCATAAACGATGTGCTGCTTCACGCTGTAGGGCAACGATTCGGTCTTATCCGTTTTGATTTCCAGTCTGCTCATGGAGCCGCCAGATTTAAGGAAGTACAAATACTTGCCTTCCTTATCCATGGAGATACTGTTTGGGTTCGATGCACTTCTTGTAAGCTCTTTCAGATCTTTACCATTCCATTTTATGCTGTACAGATCGCGGCCTTT
>CAZHQP010000367.1:0-2802 GCA_964534735.1 uncultured Roseivirgaceae bacterium | reverse complement strand
TGGCTTAAATTTTCAATAAAAGTAGATCAGCCCTGAGCCGCTCTCCATACCGATTGAATTGCATTTTGACATACCCTGCAGCACGGATACGGTTGCTTTTCCGCTGCCGTAAAGCGGATTTTCTTTTAAACCGAACTTGCTTAGCTTGACCGGATAAACGCGTATGCAAAACCTATGAAAAGCATTTTATTCATGCTGTGTATGATCACAGTATTGGCGCAGGCACAGACTTCCTGGCCTGAAGACCTGATTCTTACACCTGAGAAATTAAATTTTATTAAAACTTCTACGCATGCTGAAGTAATGACTTTCCTTGCCGCTATCCAGGCGAAAAGCGGAGACGTTCATTTGATATCGATGGGAAATAGCCCGGAAGGAAGGGATATTCCTGTCGCTGTACTGGCCCATCCGAAAATCACAACCGCTGCAGAAGCCAAAGCAAGTGGTAAGCTCATTGTTTACATCCAGGGAAATATTCACGCAGGTGAAGTAGAGGGGAAGGAAAGTGTGATGATGCTGATGCGGGATATTTTGCTGGGAAACAAAAAGCACCTGCTCGATAACCAGATTATTTTATTTGCTCCGATCTATAATACCGACAGCAACGATAAGATGGGCAAAGGCAAGCGGACTTCGCAAGAGGATAGTCCACTGGAAACCGGTGATCGTGAAAACAGCCAGGGCTTTGACCTGAACCGTGACGGTGTAAAAATGGAAACGTTCGAAACGAACGGGCTTTTCACAAACATCATTGTGCCCTGGGATCCGCACCTGTTTGTTGACTTGCACACCACCAATGGTACGTGGCATGCTTGGAACCTGACCTGGGCACCGAGCTATCATTACGCAGGTGAGAAATCAACGTATGATTATACCATGACCATGTTGAAGGACATCACTGAATCAGCGAAGAAGAAGTATGACCTCAATCTCGGACCGTATGGCGATTATGATGTTCGGGAAGCCTGGCCTCCGAAGAACTTTTATACCTATAATCATCATCCGCGTTATCTGGTTAATCAGTTTGGCTTACGGAACCGGTTGGCAATCTTAAGCGAGGCTTTTGCCCACGAGCGATTTTATCAACGAATCTTCTCAACATATTCATTCGTTACAGAAATACTCGAGCATACCAACTCACAGGCAGCAGAGATCAAACGGATCACGAAAGAAGCCGATGCAAAGACAATTCAAACCATAGTTAACGAAGCGGGGAAGGTAAAAAAAGGTGTTCGGTTTAAAATGGTTCCACTTGAGAAGTTAGATAAGTTTCCAACGTATGATTATGTATCGTATACAAAAACAGATGGCACAAAAGGATTCTACCGGACAGGTAATATAATCAGTGTCAATGATGTTACGTATCATGCAAAGTTTGAAGCGGAAGCTGAAAGTACGCTTCCGAAAGGTTATGTTATACCGGCAGCGTTTACAGATGTTGTTGAGAATCTGAAGAAACATGGTATTCAGGTTACCCGGCTTTCAAAATCAATCACTAAAGAAATAGAAGTATTTCAGGTTGATAAGCATGAAAAGAGCCCACGCAAGTTTGAGGGGCATTTTATGGGACGTGTTTATGGAAAGTTTCTGCCTAAAAAACAGAAGCTGAATAAAGGTGATTATATTGTTGATTTGGCACAGCCGTTGGGTAACCTTGCATTCTATTTTTTGGAACCTGAATCAGATGATGGCTATGTAACCTGGAATTTTTTTGACGCATACTTTGAAAAACAAGAGGTGAATACAAGGCCTGTCATGTATCCGGTGTTTAAGTATTATAAGTAAGCGGATTGATGTATACGGTTAACATGCTTAAAGTAAACGTTGAACAGTATGAAGGGTATAAAGTCTGGTATGAATGAAGTACAAATCATCACATCGTCATCGATGAACTGCGTGTTATCGAAAAAAACAAGCTAAAGCTTTGCTTATTTGAAATGAAATGTTACCTTAACAGTATGTTTAACCAAAATTTTTAACGCTATGGCAAAGAAAGCGAAGAAAAAAGCAGCAAAGAAAAAAACAACCAAGAAGAAAGCTGCTAAGAAGAAGAAGTAATTGATCGTAAGATCAATGAATAAAAAAGTCCTGACTGAGTCGGGACTTTTTTATTTTAGAATATGCTCACGCGAACTTTTTATTACATCTTGTGTTCTGAATAAGATCAAAAGCCAACAATCAAAACCTGAAAATATGACACCCACTAAAGGATATGCAGCGCAAAGCGCAACTTCAAAGCTTGAATTTTTTCCCTTCGACAGACGTGAAGCAGGTCCTAAAGACGTTCAATTTGAAATTTTATACTGTGGCGTATGTCATTCTGATCTGCACCAGGTGCGCAACGAGTGGGGTGGATCCCTGTATCCGATTGTTCCCGGGCATGAGATCGTTGGCAAAGTAACCAAAGTTGGTGCGCAGGTTAAAAAATTTAAAATAGGTGATCTTGCTGCAGTCGGATGTTTGGTTGATTCATGCCGCGAGTGTGAAAATTGCAAGCAAGGTCTTGAGCAATATTGCTACAATGGTGCAACCGGCACCTACAATGCACGCGATAAAGTGCATGGTGGAGTTACCTACGGTGGCTACTCAAATCAGATTGTTACAGACGAAAGTTTTGTGCTGAGCGTATCGGATAGGCTTCCATTAGCTAATGTGGCTCCTTTGTTATGCGCGGGAATTACCACGTACTCACCGCTGCGCCACTGGAAAGTTGGTAAAGGCCACAAGGTTGCTGTCGTAGGGTTAGGTGGATTGGGCCACATGGCGCTGAAGTTTGCGGCAGCATTCGGAGCAGATGTTACC
>CAZHQP010000366.1:0-2808 GCA_964534735.1 uncultured Roseivirgaceae bacterium | reverse complement strand
AAAAAGCCAAAACTGAAAAATCCGATTCCGGCCAACAGCATAACATCTGCGTTCGCGAGATGAAATACTTTAAACAATACTGATGTTCCGATCAGCACTGCGCTTAAAAAGCCCAGGATCAATCTCAAACGTTCTGAAAGTGCTTTGTGAAGATTTTGCTTGTAGCGATCGATGGTAATCATAGGCGCGAATACAAGCACAAATCCGAAGAAGCCGAAATTAAAAAGCTCATCTGCTCCAGGCATGTGCAAAATTTTAAACGTCAGGCCCATACTGATACAGATTGCCGAAATCAGTCCGATTGCATACATGATCTTTCATACGAATTATTTTAAATGAGTTTAATAAGAATACAGTTTCACGTTGGATTTCAACAAGACCCTCCGGTGCAAGCTCAAGTGAAGCTTCCTGAAATGCAAGATTAAAATCTTTTCCCTTTGATAGCTTGATCTCCACCACACAACAAAGATGGTCCAGCACATCATCGCGCAAAGTTTCATTAACTATTCCACTCTGCTCTACCTGCTTACGGATCACCGCTACCTGTTCAACTGATAGTTTCATACCGTTTTGAATTCGGGAAAAACAATTTTGTTAAGAGTTGCGATAAAATCCTTCAGTTCTTCTACATGTGCAGTTTTCTCTTTCTGACCATGCCTGGTAATGTAATAGTACTTTCGGATGCGGCCGCCAACCTCCTCTTCTTTAAAAGACAGGAGTCCATCGGCAGTCATTTTTTGTAGCGCAGGATACAATGATCCATCTTTCAACAAGATTTTTCCATCCGATAATTCTTTTACCCGTTGAGAAATTTCGTAGCCATACATGCGCTCCTGTTCGGACAATAATTTCAATACAATGGCAGAAATGGTGCCTTTTAATAGCTCTTTTGAATACATAGGTCAAATATATATCATAATTCGATATATCAATATACGAGGTATAAATATTTTTCATTTTTCACATATTGCAGGCTCTAAATGAATACACTTCGCATAATTTTCATGGGAACGCCTGAATTTGCGGTTCCCAGCCTTGAAATACTGATCGAAAGTCAGCTTAACGTGGTAGCGGTTATTACCGCACCGGATAAGCCACAGGGTCGTGGGCAAAAGCTTATTCCTTCTCCCGTAAAGGAAGCGGCATTAAAGCACAACATCCCGGTTCTACAGCCTGTAAATCTTAAAGCTCCAGAATTTATTGAAGAGCTGAAAAGCTATCAGGCAAACCTTCAAGTAGTAGTGGCTTTTCGAATGCTGCCTGAAATAGTATGGGCTATGCCTGCATTAGGAACATTCAACCTTCATGCTTCACTCCTTCCTCAATATAGAGGCGCAGCACCTATTAACTGGGCCATCATGAATGGCGAAAAAGAAACGGGTGCAACAACATTCTTTCTGAAACATGAGATAGATACCGGGAGTATCATTTACCAGGAGAAAGAACCAATACATGAATCGGATAATGTTGGAACGGTGTATGAACGACTTATGCACAAGGGAGCAGCTCTCGTCCTAAAAACTGTCAAAGCCATTGAAACGGGAGATTATCCTTCTGTTCCGCAGGAAATAAATACCGAAATAAAACATGCTCCGAAAATCTTTAAGGAAACCTGTGAGATAAAATGGGATCAGCCTTCAAAAAAAATTGTTGATTTTATTCGTGGGCTTAGTCCTTATCCGGCAGCTTGGACGACACTGAACGGAAAAATTTTCAAAATCTATCAGGCGAAATTGTCCACAGACCATGGTCGACAGTCGACTGTTGACAGTGGACAATTAGAGACTGATAATAAGAATCGCCTCAATATTAAAACATCAGACGGTTGGATTTCAATCCTGGAGCTTCAGCCGGAAGGAAAAAAACGAATGACCATCGAAGAATTTTTCAGAGGTAATAAATTGTAACTTTCCGGTATGATCATTTCCCTGATTGCAGCGCTTACTGAAAACCGGGTTATCGGCAAAAGCAATGACTTGCCCTGGCGCCTGCCCGATGATATGAAATATTTCATGCAAACCACATCCGGGCACCATGTGGTGATGGGTCGCAAAAATTATGAGTCAATTCCTGAAAAATTCCGGCCTCTGCCTAACCGGGCAAACATTGTTGTAACGCGTCAGGAAGATTATAACGCTCCCGGTTGTATCGTTGTAAACTCCATCCCGGCAGCAATCGATATTGCTATCGATAACCACGAAGCAGAAGTATTCATCATTGGAGGTGCGGAGATATATACGCAGAGCCTTGCCCTCGCGAACCGATTATATCTGACAGAAATTAAAACATCGCTGGAAGGCGATGCTTTTTTCCCGATGTTTGATAAAGAAGAGTGGAATGAGGTTTCGCGCAAACCGCACGCGAAAGATGACAAACATCCCTATGCTTTTGATTTTGTTGTATACGAAAAGAAGTAAATCTTATTCTTAACTTTCAGCTATGGAATCACACAAACGCGTTCTGGGCATTCTCTTCATTATCTGGGGAACCTTAAAAATTTTGGGAATGATTTTCCTGATGGGATTTTTCTCCCTCTTCTTTCCAATGATCATGCAGGAAGTTCCGGCAGACGACCAATGGGCGGTGGAGTGGCTTGTACCATTTATTCAAACAATCGGGTGGGTTATCATTCTCATCTTTGCTGTACCAAATATTATCGCGGGTATCGGCTTACTGAATAAGAAAACCTGGGCGCCCCTTATGGCACTCATTTTCGGATGCCTTGGCGTTTTCAATTTTCCGATAGGTACGGGATTATGCGGGTACTCAATTTGGGTATACATCGAAGATAACAAGGAAAAACGCGCA
>CAZHQP010000365.1:0-2811 GCA_964534735.1 uncultured Roseivirgaceae bacterium | reverse complement strand
CGGAAGAACGCGAACGTGTGGTTGAACGGAAAGAGAATTATGCAACCGTAGCCATTTTGAAGGATCCTCATTCCGGTCGCGAGTACATGGAAATCTCACTGGATAAAGAAAAGCAAACATCGTATCCTGTGCGCGGAGAGTTTACGGGGATGAACGATTCGAATATTATGATCTATAAGCACTTCGAACCAAAAGGTAAAAGTTTGAGCTACACGTTTTCATATGATCAGGATAAAGATATTCTGGAGGGCATCCGTTCTGAGCTTAATGGAAAGACCGAGTTTACATACAAACTGATTTATGTAAAATTGCAACCAAAGAGAAGCAGTGGGTAATAACTAATCCCAAATAAAACGCCCGATGCGAAATTTCACACCGGGCGCGAACCTGTTCCTTCGCCAAAGCTCAGGATCAACCTACCTACTTTCTTTAGAATATTATATCTTTCGTTCTCGTTACAACTCTCTTTTTCTCAGTCTTACGGCCTGAGTAGTAGTCATCTCTCCAGAGTGTCGCCTCGCAAAAGTCTTTGATTGTGTTTTCGTAACGGTCGCGAACGTAATAGTTCAGACTGATCTGGTCACTGTAAATCGTACCAACACCTTCAATCTCATAGCCGTCAATTACCTGGAAAGGGATGGTAATCGCATCATACGACACCGTAGCATACACAGACAAACCATCGATGTATAAATTTTCAAAATATACCTCGTTAGAACGTGATCCGGTTGATACCCAAACATCGTATTCATAATATTCATCATACGTTGCACTGTATTCTTCTGTATAATGGCTGCCGATAATACGGTCGCGTGAACGAACCGGTCTTTCGCTTTCGATGATATAGGTTTCACATGACGCTAAACTGATTAGCACACCAATAGAGAGTAATACCTTTTTCATAACCTGAGGATTTAAACTTCAGGCTGTATAATACAAGGGACATGCCAAGTCGAAAAATGGCGTTTGGGGGTTGTAATTGAAGTTTTTAAATAAAATTCGTCATATAGAAGGCTCTGCCAGAAGTATCTCCTTATAGATAAGACAGTTTATATCTTAGTTATTGCTTTATCATCTCTTATTCTTTTAATAAGGGGATTCTTCGCTATCGCTCAGAATGACTGAATCTTCTTTAGAGTTTATCAGGGGATCGCGCGACCCTTCGACTACGCTCAGGGTGGCCGCGAAAAAACAAAAACCCCGGCCGTCCGCCAGGGTTTTTCAAAGGTTAAAAAGTAATCAGGCCTGCCTGCCGGTAGGCAGGCTAAGAACCTGAGCTAATAATCAGGCAATTCAGCACCGGCAAAAAATATTTACCACCAACAACCACTACGAATGGAGTAAAATACCGGACGTGCTGAATATGCCATACCTTTGAAGTTTTAGAAACCTTCATGCTTAATTAATCAACATTGTCGTGCAGGAACTTGTTATTCCCCAGCAGACTGTTGTCGTCATTTAAATTATACTTCGAGATCAACGGCTCAGAAGAATGCGGAACATTATCCATCTTAACACCTCTTCTTAAATATGCAGGCAAGGCCCACTTCTCGTTAAACTCCTCTTTTGTCATTTCCTGCTTGCGTGCATTCTTCAGCTTGTCTTTACGCTGCTGAGCCTGCTCCTGCAGACGCTGTTTTGCAGAACGGATCTCCATCATGCCATCATCGTTGATGATCTGATCGCCATACTTTTCGCTTTCACGCTCAAACTCATCATCATGATTTCCGAAAAGGCCTTCGTCACCAAAATCATCGTCTGCATCTTTATGATTGATCGGCTGCTCGGTTTTGGTGAAGATAAACTCACGCTGAAGCGGCAATTCTTCTTCCTCTTCTTCTATTTTCTTCTTCGTTGGCTTAACCGGCTCCTCCGTTTTCTTTAACTGGATTTCCTGAGAATGACTGATATTCTCCTGCTCAAACATCCAGGTTTGGCTGCGGTCAAGATCATGCACTGTTTTTTTATCTTCTTCCGCATCAGACTTTTTTACTTCTTCAGCCTGATCTTCTTCCCGATCAAACCCGGTAGCGATTACTGTTACGCGTAAACGGTCGCCTAACGCTGAATCCACACCATGACCAAAAATCATCTCAGCTTCCTGGCCGGCCTGTTCCTGGATGTAGTTTGTGATCTCCGAAAGCTCGTCCATACGAAGCTCAGCTTCCGATCCTGATACAATCGACAACAGGATTTTCTTCGCACCCATAATGTCGCAGTTATCAAGCAGCGGAGAAGTTAAGGCTCCTACAGCCGCGTTCTTAGCGCGGTTCTCGCCTTTTGTTTCGGCTGTTCCCATTACCGCATGACCTGCATTGCGCATTACAGTACGGACGTCCATGAAGTCAACGTTTACATAGCCTGCAAGCGTAATAATTTCAGCAATTCCTTTTGCAGCTGTAGTCAATACATTATCCGCTTGCGCAAATGCAGTACCGATTGGCAAGTCACCATAGATCTCGCGCAATCTTTCGTTCAGGATCACGATCATCGTATCACAATTCGCACGAAGCGCTGCAATACCTGCATTTGCCTGATCTAATTTTTTCTTTCCTTCGAACTGGAACGGTTCGGTTACGATACCTACTGTAAGAATGCCCATGCTCTTGGCGATCTTGGCGATCACCGGAGCTGCACCCGTTCCTGTACCACCGCCCATACCGGCCGTGATAAATACCATTTTAGTTCCTTCGAGGAACTCACGAATTTGCTCTTTGCTTTCAATTGCTGCGCCTTTGCCTACTTTAGGATTAGCACCACAGCCAAGACCTTCTGTGAGGTCAACACCAATTTGCAATTTGGTTGGTACAG
>CAZHQP010000364.1:0-2818 GCA_964534735.1 uncultured Roseivirgaceae bacterium | reverse complement strand
GGCCAAGATCGCCCAGCTCGATCAGGCAAAAATTCCATACATCTCGTTGTTAACTGACCCGACAACCGGTGGCGTTACAGCGTCTTACGCGATGCTGGGAGATTTTAATATTGCCGAGCCAAGTGCATTGATTGGTTTTGCCGGTCCGCGGGTAATCCGTGAAACGATTGGTAAAGACCTTCCGAAAGGATTTCAGAGCGCAGAGTTTGTTCAGGATCATGGCTTCCTGGACTTTATTGTTGACCGCAGAAATCTGAAAAACAGGTTGAGTACGTTATTGAGAATGATCCAGTAAATCATTTTTAGTTTGATAAAAAAGAAAGCCCTGCATGTCGGGGCTTTTTTATTGTCAAAATAGATTCAATAATGAAGTTACAAAAGCCAGAATAAATGCAGAAAAGAAGGTGATCAGGTTCAACTTTATTTGTCTGGCATCGGTTTGAACGTGATAGATCTCTTTCAAATCATCTGAGTTAACATAAACAAGTGCAATGATCAGAACAAGTAAGACTGTAAACACGATAGGTAAAAATCGTATGTCCGATCCAAAAAACTTTATGTACATATCTGCAGCCACGACTGCATTGAAATACAAAAAGAAGAGCATCAGTATCCAGCCGGTTCTTTTCCGAATAAATAATCCGACTATAGCACCAAAGAGTACAAACCAGGAGGTGATCTCCTGCTTCTTATACCAGAATGCTTGCGCTCCCAAATCACTAACCCAATATTTCAGTTCCAGCATTTGATATATGCTGAGGACGCATGTCAGGATTAGAATCAGTAAAACAAAGCTCAGCTTAAATTTCATCGCTATTACTTTAAAAATACATCGTACGCAAAGCGCAAAATTGTTCCGCACACCACAACCAGAAAGAATACCCGGATAAATGCATTACCCTTCAACAATGCAAAGCGTGTACCGACAAATCCACCGGCCATGTTACAGGCAGCCATTGGCAATGCTACTTCGTAAAGAATATGACCTGTTGAAGCAAAGAAAGTAATAGAGGCAATGTTCGTAGCGAGATTTACCGTTTTAGCGTGAGCACTCGCATGCATGAAATCGAAATGCAGCAAGCCGATGAATACCAGCACCAAAAAGCTTCCGGTTCCCGGACCGATAAAGCCATCGTAAAAACCAATGAACAATGCGCTGATCATGCCGCGCAGCAACGCCTGGTTAAACGACAGATCTTTTTCCTGGTGCTGACCAAAGTTTTTCTTGGTGTAGGTATAAACAGCTACGATGATTAAACAAACAAGAATGATCGGCTTGAATGCAGCATTGCTGATATACGTCACTGACCATGAGCCCAGCATGGCCGCACAAAAAGCCGCCAGTGCAATCCACAGTACAAGCCTCCATTGAATCGTTACGTGTTTAGAATATTGGTATAATGAAACAGCGGTTCCGGAAAAAGATGGAAGCTTGGTTGTCCCGAGCAGTGTAGCAACCGAATACTGCGGGAAAGTCATGAATAAAACGGGTGTTTGTACCAGTCCGCCTCCACCTACTACAGCATCAATAAAGCCGGCTGCAAAAGCAGCTATACAAACAATCAGAATTTCTTCCATCGGGGGATTAACGGCAACAAAAGTATTCTCAAATGTGTTAACAGACAAGGGTAGTCACAACGGCTACTTTATGGTATCTTTCATTAACTGATTTTAATATGACAATCGAATCCATTAATCCCGCAACCGGAGAAAAAATAAAGTCCTACACACTCCACACCGAAAAAGAAACTTCAGATAAGATTGATCAAGTTCATGATACGTGGCTTTCGTGGAGAGATAGTTCGTTTGAAGAACGAACCCGATTGCTGAATAAAATGGCTGAAGTATTGATCAGCCGCAAAGCGGAACTGGCTAAGCTCATGGCTTTGGAAATGGGCAAGCCTGTTACGCAAGCTCTTGCAGAAGTTGATAAATGCGCTTCCGTTTGTAAATATTATGCTGAACATGCCAAAGATCACCTGGCGGATGTACGTGTCGAAACCGAAGCTTCAAAAAGTTTTATTGTCTTTAAACCGATTGGAGTTGTGCTCGCAGTAATGCCGTGGAACTATCCGTTCTGGCAGGTGTTCCGGTTTCTTGCACCTGCATTGGCTGCGGGCAATTGCGGTGTGCTGAAACATGCATCCAATGTTCCGGGATGTGCACTTGCTATTGAAGAGATTGTGAAGCAGGCCGGTTTTCCCGATGATGTTTTTTCAACCTTAATGATCAGCAGTAAAGAAGTTGAAAAGGTAATTGAACATAAACATATTAAAGCAGTAACACTCACGGGCAGCGGACCTGCCGGTTCAAAAGTTGCTCAGAAAGCCGGTGAGCTGGTTAAGAAAACAGTTTTGGAATTAGGCGGAAGTGACGCGTATGTAGTTCTTGAGGATGCTGATCTTAATCTTGCCGTAAAGGCTTGTGTGGAAGGGAGACTGTTAAACAGCGGACAGAGCTGCATTGCTGCGAAGCGTTTTATTGTTGTAAAACCCTTGATTGAAAAATTCACGGAACAGTATGTTCAACTCATGAAAGCAAAAGTCATGGGGGATCCAATGAATGAAAAAACTGAAGTCGGGCCGCAGGCGCGCGTTGATCTTCGCAATGAACTACATAAACAAGTAACCGATTCCATTAAAGCCGGAGCCGTTTGCAAGCTTGGAGGTGAATTACCGAAAGACAAGACTGCGTTCTATCCGCCTACAGTTCTCACAAATGTTAAAAAAGGAATGCCTGCTTATGACGAAGAGTTGTTCGGGCCGGTAGCTGCAATTATCGAAGCAAAAGACGAAGCGCATGCGATTGAATTAGCCAA
>CAZHQP010000363.1:0-2836 GCA_964534735.1 uncultured Roseivirgaceae bacterium | reverse complement strand
AACGCAGTAATACAAAACGCATTGAAAAATTGAACCGGGTGTTTCCGCTTCTTAAGCAATTTAAGCTTGATCCGATTTTATATCAAAGCCAGAACCTGTATTTCGAGATTTCCCGTGAAGAAGATGTTGAAACGCTCAGCACCAAGAAGGACTGGATTAAGCAATTCAAATTGCTGGGTGAAAATCTTGGTGTAAAAGTGAATTAATTACATTTCTCTTGCGTAAAATGGGTGAGAGAAAAGTTTGAAAGATTCCGGTTATTCCGGTCTTAAAATGTCCACTCGATGAGAACCTGTTTCTTCCTGTTGCTCACACTAGCCTGTAATCTCAATTCTTATGCACAAAGCAAGTTCGATGCGGTAGCGGAACAGTATGCAATTTCTTCTTTTAAAGAACTTTATGAGCTTCTCAGTATCCCGAATGATGCGCACGTTCCAGCTGATATAGAGCGAAACGTAGCATGGTGCGAAACTGCCTTTGCGAAGCGCGGGTTTACAACTAAAAGATTAACTACACCGGCTGCTCCGCTTTTATTGGCAGAACGCAAGTCGGCCAAAGCAACAAAGACAGTTTTAATCTACTTGCAGATCGATGGTCAACCCGTAAATGCTTCGCAATGGGATCAGGCAGACCCCTGGAAGCCTGCATTGAAAAAACAAGATCAAACCGGAAAGTGGAATGAGATCCCGTATGAAAAATTAGCTACAGTAATGAACCGCGACTGGCGGATATTCGCCCGTTCAACTGCGGATGCAAAGGGACCAGCGATGGCGTTCCTCGCTTCACTGGATGCGCTTAAAAGTCTTAAGCAGGAACCGAATTATACCATCAAGGTTATAATGGACTTCGAAGAAGAACTTGGATCGCCCAATCTTCCGGCCGCTGTTATTCAGAATAAAGAAGCTTTGTCTGCTGATATGCTCATCATTTTTGACGGACCACGCCACGTAAACAACGAGCCTACGTTGGGCTTTGGAGCGCGGGGCATTTGTGAAATTACCTTAACAACGTTTGGACCTCGCGTACCGGTACACAGCGGAAACTACGGTAACTATACGCCTAACCCTGCACAGCGCCTTGCGCGATTACTTGCCTCCATGAAAGATGATAATGGTGCAGTAATTATTCCCGGGTTCTATGATGGCGTACTAATTACGGAAGAAGATAAACGTATACTGAAGCAAGTGCCGGATGATGAACAGGCTATCCGAAAATTTCTGGGGATTGCTTCTCCGGATAAGGTGGGAAACTCGTTCCAGGAATCGTTGCAATATCCAACGTTAAATATCAGAGGTCTCAATTCATTGTTTGTAGGTCGGGAGTCACGTACCCTTATTCCAGCGACCGCAACAGCTGAGATTGATATCCGGCTTGTTACCAGCAGCAATGCTGAAAATCTTATTGCGCTTGTGCGGAAACATGTAGAAGCCCAGGGGTATTACATTGTTAGTAATGAGCCAACGGAAGAAGAACGGCTGAAGTATGACAGGATAGCCGCTTTCCGTTCGCACATTTCTTACGGAGCCTTTCAGACACCTTTTAATTCTGAAACAGGTGTGTGGCTTAATAAAGCCATGATTAAGGCATTTGGAAAAGAGCCAATTAAAATCAGGACTATCGGAGGTTCTATTCCGATCTCACCGTTTGTAATAACATTAGGTATTCCAGCGGTTATGGTGCCAACCGTAAATGCAGACAATAATCAGCACGCGGAAAATGAAAATATCCGGGTGGGAAATTATGTTGATGGTGTTAAAACCTTTCTGGCAATCTTGCAGGAGAAACTCTAAGCGAAAACGTTTCCCTTTTCTTCCAGGTAATTCCAAACCAGGCTGCTGGCACCTAAAATAGGAGCCGCCTGATTTTGTAATCCGGACGGAAGAACTTTTACTTTTCCACGGAATACAGGCATCAGGTTGGCTTCCATATGTTTGATCGTTGGCTTAAAGATCAGATCACCAGCAAGTGAAAGACCTCCGAACAAAAAGATCGTTTCCGGATCGGTATGCACAACTGTCTCGGCAAGCTTGGTGCCGAGAATTCTTCCGGTGTATTCAAATGCAGCCCGCGCAACAAGGTCGCCTCGCAAGGCGGCTTCTGTAATCATTTTTGTATTCAGGTTGTCGAAGCTGATGCCGCGCAGTTCGCTTGGCTCGAGGTGGTCAGCTAAAAGCTTATATACGCTACGCTTGATACCTGTTGCTGAAACGTATGTTTCGAGGCAACCACGCTTTCCGCAATTGCAGTACCGGCCCGCATAGTTTACAGTCGTATGACCAAGCTCTCCTGCAATACCATGCTTACCATTGATAAGCTGTCCATTGGATACTAAGCCGCTTCCCAAGCCCGTACCTAATGTGATCACGATAAAATCCTTTAAGCCTTTAGCTGCACCGTATACCATTTCTCCAACGGCTGCAGCATTCGCATCATTTGTAACAAGTGCCGGAACGTTAAATTCTTCCTTTAGCATTTCGGCCAGGGGTATAATGCCTTTCCATTTCAGATTGGTAGCATGTTCGATTGTTCCTTTATAATAGTTACCGTTTGCTGCACCAACTCCAATTCCTAAAAGCTTGTGTCCGGGTCCTAATTCGGCCAATGCTTTTCTTAACGCCTCGGAAAGCGCTTTCAGATAATCTCTGAACTCTTCAAACTCCTGAGTTGAAATGCTGCTTTGAAAAAGCACATTTCCTTCACGGTCTACAATCCCGAACTTGGTATTCGTGCCACCAATGTCTACACCTACGGTTACTTCTTTCATCTCAATCGTACTACCTGATTACGGTCAGGGTTTTAGTTAGGAACAATCAAATCAACCTGCTGATATAGCGGG
>CAZHQP010000362.1:0-2861 GCA_964534735.1 uncultured Roseivirgaceae bacterium | reverse complement strand
AGTAATAGCTGCCGAACAACGAGGCGCAAGCAATGAAGAAATGGTGCTCTTGTTAGGTCGCGCGCGCGCAAAACGCGGAATGTTTGAAGGTGATCTGGAAGAAGGGGAGCTGGAAATCGGACAAGTAGCGGCTGCAATTAAAGATATCCGCCCGGCAGGAGAGATACTCAATGATCTTTGGCAGGAATACAAAAATGCAAAAGCTCATCTTTGTGAAAGATAAGCTATATAAATCTCAAAGAATCGGGGATTAAATTTTGTTAAGTGCCAATGAGGGTTGTACGAAAGTGACGGGCCTTTCGGGAGCAGCAACCTGTTTAAGTGGTTCGAACGACTCATTGTACCAGGCAGTATAATGCTTATACTGAATACAATTGCTTACGATCTTTTCGTCAATTAGAATTTTAATCCGCTCAATAGTATGAGCATTCTGCAACAGGAATTGCTGCTCGGCAGGGAGGTCCTGTATGCATACAAATTCTATTCCTTTATAAACTGAAGCAGGGAGTTTCATTGTCATTAATTGCTAAAACGAAAAAATAGTAACCTTCGTACCCGGTTTAGACTCACAAGTTTACGAAGGGTTTATTGATTGGTTGTTAAAAATGTAAGTATTTTTAAAGCGTTGTGCGTTTTTAACCGTTGATGGCCGGATTTTTTGACACTCCTGTTGAATTTTTGAAAGGCGTTGGCCCGCAGCGTTCCGCATTGCTGAACAAGGAATTGAAGGTTTTTACCTTCGGAGACCTGATTCAATATTATCCGTTCCGGTACGAAGATCGTACTAAGTTTTACAGTATCCGGGAGATAACCGATGAGATGCCGCATGTACAGTTAAAAGGCATTATTGCAAAAAAAGAACTGATTGGTGTTGGCATAAAGAAGAGACTGGTTGCCACATTTAAAGATGCCTCGGGGGACATTGAGCTGGTTTGGTTCCAGGGAATAAAATGGGTTCAGGATAAGCTTAAACCCGGAGTTGAATATGTGGTTTTTGGGAAACCGAACCTGTTTGGAAAGAAATTTAACATTGCGCACCCGGAAATTGAACCTGTAACTGCCGGTAATATAAAAGGCGGATATCTTCAACCGGTTTATCCGCTTACTGAGAAATTAAAGTCGAAGTACATCGACAGCAAAACAATCTCAAAGCTGCAGCAGGAATTGCTTGTACTGGCAAAGGATAAAATCCGTGAAACGCTTACCGTTGAGATCATCAAACAGTTCAAACTTATTAACAAGCAAGCTGCGCTGATTAACATTCATTTTCCGCAAAGCCACGAATTGATCGGCCATGCCCAGAACCGATTGAAGTTTGAGGAGCTGTTCTATATTCAGCTGCGGTTGTTAAAAATGAAATTGATCCGGCAGGATATATTCAAAGGCCAGATCTTTAATGATGCTACACTCCTTACAAAATTTTATAAAGAATTTCTTCCGTTTCCGTTAACGGATGCTCAAAAAAGAGTGATCAGGGAAATTTATGCAGACCTTAAATCAGGCAAGCAAATGAATCGGTTGCTGCAAGGCGATGTAGGCAGCGGAAAGACAATCGTTGCATTTGTGTGTGCCCTGATTTCAATTGGTTCAGGAACACAATGTGCACTGATGGCGCCAACAGAGATCCTGGCGCAGCAGCATTTTAATAACCTGAGCAAATATGCCGAACTGATGCGCATTCCGATTGCGATGCTAACCGGTTCAACAAAAAAGAGTGATCGCAAGCATATTCATGAAGCGTTGCAAAATGGAGAGCTGAAGATATTAATCGGAACGCATGCATTGCTGGAAGAAGAAGTGAAGTTCAAAAATCTTGGATTAGCCATTATTGATGAACAGCATCGGTTTGGTGTAGCGCAGCGTTCAAAATTATGGAGTAAAAATGCCGGCCTGTATCCACATGTGCTGGTAATGACGGCAACACCCATTCCACGCACGTTAGCCATGACATTATATGGGGATCTTGATATTTCCGTAATCGATCAGATGCCTGCGGGAAGAAAGCCGATCAAAACACTTCACAAGTTTGATTCGCACCGGTTACAGGTCAATCAATTCTTAAAAGAACAAATTGCTGCAGGCCGCCAGGTTTACATTGTTTATCCGTTGATTGAAGAATCAGAAAAGCTCGATCTCAAACACTTAATGGATGGCTACGAAAGTATTTGTCGCGCCTTTCCGGATGAGGCCATTAGCATTGTGCATGGCCGGATGAAACCGGAAGCCAAGGATTTTGAGATGAAGCGGTTCATTAAAAAAGAAACCAGTATTATGGTGGCCACTACCGTAATTGAAGTAGGTGTTGATGTACCCAATGCTTCCGTCATGGTAATTGAGAATTCAGAGCGCTTTGGCTTATCTCAGCTTCACCAGTTGCGCGGCCGTGTCGGGCGCGGAGCAGAGCAATCATACTGTATTTTAATGACAAGCTTTAAGCTGTCGGCTGATTCAAAGATCAGGATTGATACGATGGTCAGAACAAACAATGGATTTGAAATTTCTGAAACCGATTTGCAGCTGCGCGGTCCGGGTGATTTAATGGGAACGCAGCAAAGTGGTGCACTTGATCTTTTAATTGCTGATTTGGGAAAGGATGGTAAAATTTTACAGGCAGCACGTGAAACCGCAATACGGGTTCTTGAAGCCGACCCTGAGTTGCAGAAACCAGAGAATAAAATGATCAGAATACAGGTTGAGAATACAAAAAAGACGGCAGTCAATTGGAGCAAGATCAGTTGATCTGAACAGAATTCTTAAATTTACTGTCCCTCTATGAAGAAGCTCATTATTTTATTCTTCTCACTGTTCTTTTCGCTTGCTGCTTTTGCGCAGTCAGGCAACTATTTCCTGTCAAACTTCTC
>CAZHQP010000361.1:1844-2865 GCA_964534735.1 uncultured Roseivirgaceae bacterium | reverse complement strand
TACCGGGCTTTCATAGATGGCTTCACAACCTTCGCACACACCGCCAACTTTTTTAGCAGCAGGCTGCGAACAGGCGAACCATGAAACAGAGAATATCAAAAGGATGGTTAATGACAGCTTCATAACGTTGGATTATGATTTGAAATACGGCAATCAGGCATTGCCGATCTGCCAGGTCTGACGAAAAGCCTGGTTTTCTTGATGAAATACAGGTTTTTAAGCCAACCCGCCAGATATTGAAACCGTATCTTTAACGCATGAACCGCTTCTTCCGGTACCACATTGATCATATAATCTTCTGGATGTTAACAATCGGGTTTCATGCCTATACCCAATGGTTCCGGATTACCGGTGCCCGGGCATTCGCAGAGGAGATCATTGTACGGAATGCGTTGCTGGCAGCGGTTATCTATTTCAACCTGCTGGTTGTTTTTCCGCGTATTAGCCGTGGCCGCGTTTGGGCAGGGATTATTTTATTGTTCTGTTCACTGGTTTTTTATGCTGTTGTTAAACATGTTCATGATGTATACCTGTGCGAACACCCCGAAGCGCATGTTGATTTCATTCACAGTGCTTTTTACAACTTCTCTATTGTTGTGTTCTACCTTGCCTTTGCAACTGCACTTCACCTGAGCAAGCAATGGTTTCTGCAACGTGAGCTGTTGCAGCAGATCCGCCTCGAAAAGCTGAACACCGAGCTTGACTACCTGAAAGCACAGATGAATCCCCACTTTTTATTCAACTCAATCAATACAATCTTCTTTCAGATCAATAAAGAAAATACGGAAGCCCGCGATACACTCGGTAAGTTCTCCGATATGCTGCGCTATCAATTGTACGAATGCAACGGAAACGAGATTGCTATTGAAAAAGAAGTTAGTTATCTGAAAAATTATGTCGAGCTCCAAACACTGAGGCGTAACGGGCAGGATGAAATCAAGCTTAGTGTCAGCGATGACCTTAAAAATTTCTCAATGCCGCCTTTATTGCTAATTCCCTTTATTGAAAATGCGTTCAAACA
>CAZHQP010000361.1:0-1834 GCA_964534735.1 uncultured Roseivirgaceae bacterium | reverse complement strand
AAACATGTTTCGAATTTTACGGATAAGAAAAATGAAGTGAAGATTGAGCTCACAAAAGCCAATCAAACCGTTCAGCTTACCGTTTTTAATACAACAGATTCGTCTGTAAAAGAGAGTGGAGGGATTGGATTGAAAAATGTAAAGCGCAGGCTTGAATTATTGTTTCCGCAACGCCATTCGCTCGACATTCAAAAAAGTGATTCAGCGTTTTCCATAAACCTTAAGCTTGAGCTCGCATGAAACTGAAATGCCTGATCGTTGACGATGAGCCCATGGCCCGCAAAGGGCTGGAAGAATATGTTGCGGACATTCCCTTTCTTGAATTTGTTGAATCATGTGAAAATGCTTTCAAGGCAAATGAATTTCTTCAACATAACACCATTGACCTGATGTTACTGGACATTCAGATGCCGAATCAAACGGGTATTGAATTTTTGAAATCGTTAGTGAGTCCGCCACTCATCATTTTCACAACTGCGCACCCCGACTATGCATTGGAAAGCTACACGCTGGATGTGCTGGATTACCTCGTAAAGCCGATCCTGTTCGACCGGTTCAGGCTTGCAGCTCAAAAAGCCTACGATTACCAATTGCTGCGTGCTTCTTCTATGTCGTCACCGGATTTTTTCTTTATCAAATCTGACCGGGTGTTTGAAAAAGTATATTTCAACGATGTACTCTATATAGAGTCTATGCAGAACTATTGCGTTCTCCATACAATTTCACGCAAGCTGATTGCCTATATCACATTAACCGGGATGGAAGAAAAATTGCCGGCTGTCAAGTTCATGAAAGTGCATAAGTCGTACATCATCAGCCTTGAAAAAGTTACCGCGCTGGATGGCAACGATCTCTTCATCGGTAAAACCCAAATCCCGGTTAGCCGTAATCTCAAAGAAGCCGTGATGAACAAGGTTATGGGGAATAACCTGTTTAAGCGGTAATTTGCGCTTGAAACTTTCTGAATGATCACACCCGATTTTTACGCGGCCCGCGCCAAACATTTTGCGCAGGAAGCTGACCGTACCGAAAAGACTATCCGCATGTATGCCAGCTCACGCCTTGCGCTGGCTGTCGTGGCGGTTGTTTTTTACTTTATACTTTCTTTGTCTTCATTTTTTATAGCATTAGCCGCACTGGTTGCGGTTTTCATTATTCTTGTCCGGTTACAGCTTAAGCACGAGGATTACAAAAAGCGATTCAGGCTTTTGCAATCCCTGAACGAGCAGGAAGAAAAAGCAACCCGGTTTGAGCCAACTTCTTTTCCGGATGGCAGCCGGTATATTGACCCGCATCATCCCTACAGTCATGATCTCGACTTGTTTGGTAAAGGTTCGGTGTTCCAATATATCAACCGGTGCGCGACACATACAGGTGAAGACCGATTAGCAAATGATCTGACATCAATTGCGTCTGCAGATCATTCAAAAGAAAAGCTTTTACTGCGGCAGCAGGCAGTGCATGAGCTTGCACAACTGGTTGAGTTCCGGCAGGAAACCTGGGCGATTGGCCGTCAGTTGGATGAACGTGCATTTGATCACCAGGCATTGAATGAATGGCTTGGCAGCACACCATTCATTATGAATAAGCCGGTGCTGAATATTGTTCGATGGGCTCTTCCTGCAATTACGTTATCAGCATTGGCGCTTACAATTTATTCCGTCACATACTATCCGGTCTTTCTCCTGTTGTTTTTTATTCAGGTGAGTGTTGCAGGAAGCTATGGCCGGAAAATAAAGAAGCTGCAAGACCTGTTGAGTCATGGCAAGACTGTGTTGGGTAATTATGCCCGCATCTTCGAACTGCTTTCGAAAGAAAAGATGCATTCACCCCT
>CAZHQP010000360.1:0-2871 GCA_964534735.1 uncultured Roseivirgaceae bacterium | reverse complement strand
ATCCTGTCCCGAATGCTGTCCAAACCCCGTTAATGATGAAATCCCCTGACGGGCTGTACATCAATATCCACGAAGCCGCACTGGTTAATTACCCGGCTATGATCCTGGCTATCGATAAGACAACCTTGATTCTGACCTCACACCTGGCACCAGATGCTGTTGGAAACAAAGCCTATTTACAAACGCCCGGCACAACACCCTGGCGTACGATAATCGTGAGTGATAAAGCTGCTGATATCCTGTCATCTAAAACTATTCTGAATTTAAATGAACCCTCTAAGATCGAAAGCACCGACTGGATCAAACCAACAAAGTTCATCGGTATCTGGTGGGAAATGCACGTTGGGTTAGGCACATGGTTTTATTCCGATGACGTTAACCTGACGCTCGAAGCAACCGACTGGAAAAGATTAAAACCGAATGGCCGCCATTCAGCAAATACTGCTAACACAAAAAAATATATCGACTTTGCTGCAAAGCATGGGTTCGATGGTGTGCTCATTGAGGGTTGGAATGTGGGCTGGGAAGACTGGTTTAGCAAATGGAAAGAAGAAGTGTTTGATTTTGTTACTCCTTATCCGGACTTTGATGTAAAAGAGCTGCAGCGCTATGCCGAATCAAAGAATGTTAAAATCATCATGCATCACGAAACTTCCGGTTCAGTAACAAATTACGAACGGAGAATGGATGACGCCTTTACATTCATGAAAGACAATGGTTACGATGCAGTGAAGACCGGCTATGTAGGGAAAATCATTCCTCGTGGTGAATGGCACGATGGCCAGTGGATGGTAAACCACTATAATCGCGTTATTAAGAAAGCTGCAGAATATAAAATCATGGTTGATGCGCATGAACCCGTTCGGCCCACCGGTTTGCACCGGACGTATCCGAACTGGCTGGCATGCGAAGCTGCCCGGGGTAACGAGTTTAATGCATGGAGCACTGGCAGTCCACCAGAGCACGAAACCATTCTTCCGTTTACCCGATTGATGGGCGGTCCGATGGACTACACACCGGGTATTTTCCATATCAAAATGGATTACTATGCAGCAAAACGTCCATTTGATAACCAGGCTCCTAACGGATTTCAGATCCACACCACATTAACCAAACAGCTTGCCTTGTATATTACCATGTATAGTCCGCTGCAAATGGCTGCCGATCTTCCGGAAAATTATGAGCGTTTCCCGGACGCCTTCCAGTTTATTAAAGACGTTGCCGTTGATTGGGATGATACAAAAATCCTGGAAGCAGAGCCAGGTGATTATATAACCATTGCCCGAAAGACAAAGAACAAGGAAGAGTGGTTTATTGGAGCAATCACGGATGAACAGAAACGAACTTCCGTTATGCCGCTCACGTTCCTGAAGACCGGTCAGAAATACCTTGCCACAATTTATAGTGATGCCGCTGATGCGGATTGGCAAAAGAACCCGATGGCCTATCAAATTCAGAATGTGCTGGTTGACGCCAAGACGGTTTTGCAAATCGCGCTGGCGAATGGCGGGGGTGCCGCAATAAGCCTGAAATTGGCTTCGTCAGGCGATCTGAAAAAATGGAAAGCCTATAAAGCGAAAAAGTAATTGGTAAAAGTTAATTTCGCGGAAACAACCCCACCTGTATGACCGCGTTCTTTTTCAGGAAGGAAACTGCCTTTCTATTACTTTTTTCAATATCGATTTCCGCCTTTGCTCAAGATAAAAGCATTCCTAAAGTTGATCATGGGAGGATGGATCTCCGTGACTGGAAATTCACAGTCCATAAAATTTCGTTGACCGGGCATTGGAATTTCATTGAAAACGAACTCATCAGCAATCCGCCTGTAACCGGCAAGCAGGTTTATTTCCCGGAAGTTTTTGCAAAAACAGGTCATGAGAATATACACCTAGCCACTTATTCTGCCCAATTATTTTTACCGCACAATGCAGGTAAACTTGCATTTGAAATCCCGCAGCTTTACAGCAGCTATACCTTATATGTTAATGGGAAAATAGTGGCAGAAAACGGAAAACCCGGAACTTCTAAAGAAAGCACAACACCGCAGTGGCGTCCGCAGGTAGTTGCCTTTGATCGCACAAGCGACACACTGAATCTTGTACTACAGATTGCAAACTTCTATCATTATAACGGAGGTGCAAAGCAGCCTATCTATCTCGGGAGTGCTGCGATGCTGGAAGGCCACCATACCATCGCCATGAACAGCAACCTGGTGGAATGCCTGATTCTTTTTGTATTGGGTCTCTCCTTCTTTGTGATCTATTATGTTCGACAGGAAAAGAAGAAAATCACCATGTACTTTTCTTTATTATGCATCAGCTGGGCAATTCGGTCGGTTTTTTCCAATAATTACCTGTTTATTGATTATTTCCCGCACTTCGACTGGACCTGGATGGTACGCATTGAGTACATCACGTTATACTCTATGTTGATCTGGGCAGTACTCTTTTTCAGCCGGTTGTTTCCTAAAGAGAGCAGCAAGACCATTAAGTATATTTTAGTAGGTGTTAATTGCGCTTTCATTGCAGAAACACTGATCATGCCGCCTGCATTTTTCACAAAATGGATTTTAGTGTATTTGCTTGTAGCAGGTTTACTCTTAATTCACAGCACCGTAATTACTATTCGGGCACTGCTGAACGAGCGTGCAGGCGTCTGGTATCTGGTCGTGAGCCTGATGCTGGGATTAATGCTCTTCACATACGACATCTTTGTCTTTGAGGGCTACTTCCAGTATTACGATGCATTCCTTTTCAGTGTCGGATATATTGTAATCTTCCTCCTGATGGCAATCGCATTATTTTACCACCTTAAGATTTTTAAAGGTGATGGCGGATCGGGAACACTAACGTTTGATGAGCTTTACGGCAG
>CAZHQP010000359.1:0-2876 GCA_964534735.1 uncultured Roseivirgaceae bacterium | reverse complement strand
AACACGAATTCATGAGGCAATTTTGCACATACCTGGGTTTTTCAGAAGATGACCTGGATAACAGTCTGATCGCTATTGAAGGATTTGTGCTGGAGCATTGGGAACAGCTTGATTATCTGCAGGACAAGCAGGATTATCAGCGTGTGAGCGAGCATTTCATTAGCCGTGTTTCAAAGATTGCAGAGAAAAACAAAAGCAGATTGATAAAGGAAATTCAGGACAGCGGAGACGTGTTAACGCTTTTAAAGAAGGCGCGAACCGAAGAGCTTACCCCGGAAGAAAGCGAGCGCATCCGTCATGAGCTGATTCTCATGCTTAAAACGATTCCAACATTTGTGATTATCTCGTTACCGCAAAGGTTTTTAACCCTGCCCATGCTGATGAAGATTCTTCCAAAGAATCTGTTTACCGAAGAATTTTAAAGATTAATTACTTCTCTTCCGCTTCTTGCTTACGCGGAATCAGTACAGAGAATACAATCGACAGCGTAAGTGTTGCGATAATTACCGTGAACGAAAGATAGACGTTCAAATCAATATGGAAGATTTCCAGCAGCATTTTTGCTCCGATAAAGAACAGGATAATGGATAATCCTTTCTGCAGCAGATAGAACTTGTCGATAATTCCTGCCAGCAGGAAGAACATTGCCCGTAATCCCATTACAGCAAAGATGTTTGACGTATAGATCAGGAATTCATTTTGGGTGATTGCGAAAGCAGCAGGGATTGAATCAACTGCGAAGATCAAATCTGTTGTTTCGATCAGTACAATAACCAGAAACAGTGGAGTGAAGAACCATTTCCCGTTTTCGGTGAAGAAGAATTTACCACCTTTATCAGTTGTTGAAATCGGTAAATATCTCCGACAGATTTTCAGGATCGGGTTTTTCTCAGGCTCAATTTTTTCATCGCCATCTTCGAAGTAAATGCGGATACCGGAATAGATCAGGAACACCCCAAAGATGTAGAGTATCCAGTGGAATTTGTGAATGAGGATCGCACCAACAAAAATGAAGACTGCTCGGAAAATAACAGCACCCAGGATTCCCCAGAAGAGTATTTTGTGATAATACGTCTCATCCACTTTGAAATATTTCAGAATGAGAAGGATTACAAAGATATTATCAACAGAGAGTGCGTATTCCGTGAGATAAGTCGAAAAGTATAATACGGCAGCATCGGAACCTGAAAGGTTGGTTGGTACTCCACTTTCTACATGCGCGTATGGTCCGTTGAAGTAAATCAACAACCCGAACATTGTGCTGATGGATACCCAGAAGATAGATTGATAAAGCGCTGACTTGGTTGTGATCTTGTGAGCCTGCTTATGGAACAGACCCAGATCAACAATCATGAATACCAGTATTACAGCAACGAACACACCAAAGAGAATAGTCTCTTGCCGATCACCACTGAAAAGGGAAAAGAGGAGTATATCGAATGTTCTCAGCAAATGGATCTTAGTTCAGCATTTAGGGGAGAGGTCAAATCACCAAAAATTTGAAGATTTTAACCGCCTACAGCCTTCAAAAGTAGTAATTTAATTTAATCCCGAAAACTTACACGGGTGATTTATAGAGGATTAGTGCAAAAGGAAACCAAAGTGCCTGAAAATTACCCGCAATTACTGCAAATGCCCTGAATAAGCAGGTTTACTTCCTTCGCCAGGTAGCCCTTGGGGAGCTTTATGCCCGGAATTTCGATTTGTAAGCAGTTGGTCTGGCCGCACGTTGTGCACTTAAAATGAACGTGATCGTGGTGGTGATTAGCGGTGCTGCAGGCCTCTTTACAAAGGGCATATTTCATCCCGCCTTCATCGTCAAGCACTTTATGAATAAGACCCTTGTCAAGGAAGGTTTTGAGCGTGCGGTAAACGGTTACCCGGTCAAATGAAGCCGGCACATCTTTTTCAACATCGCCATGAGAAAGGGCATAATCATGCTGCAAAAAAGCCTGTAAAATCGCAGCCCTGCTCGGTGTCGAGCGAAGCTTAAAATCTTTTAGGATCTGGAATGAGGCGTTCATGACTCGTGAAGCTGCAGCTTAAGCAGTGTACTGTATATACCGTTATTTAGCCGGGTAAGTTCAGCATGCGAGCCCATTTCTGCAAGGCGACCCTCATTGATCACAAAAATACGATCAACCTTTTTGATGGTGCTTAACCGGTGCGCGATCACAATGGTTGTACGGCCTTCCATTAATTTTTCAAGTGCCTGCTGAACCAGCACTTCTGATTGAGCATCCAAAGAGCTTGTTGCTTCGTCCAGAATTAAGATTGCCGGATCTTTCAAAATGGCACGTGCGATGGCTATGCGCTGGCGCTGACCGCCTGAAAGCTTTACTCCACGTTCGCCTACAAGGGTTTTAAATCCTTCCGGGAAGCTTTCAATAAAATCAAATGCGTTTGCCTTGCGCGCAGCTTCCCTGATCTCATCCAGTGATGCGCCTGGTTTTCCATAAGCAATGTTTTCTTCAATGGTTCCGCCAAACAGGATTACTTCCTGCGGAACGATACCAATGTTATGCCGATAACCTGTAAGGTGATAGGATTGAATATTACTTCCGTCAACAACCACACTGCCTTCTGTTACCGGATAGAAGCGCATCAACAAATTAATGATGGTTGACTTACCCGAACCGCTTTTGCCGACCAGCGCAATTTTTTCTCCGGAGCGGATCTTAAAATCAAGATCTTTCAGCACGGGAAAATCGGTACGTGAAGGATACGAGAACGAAACATTATTAAAGACAATTTCACCACTCAGCTGTAAACGCTGATCATCAACTGACTCTGACTCATCGTCCATCGCTAATATTTCCAGGACTCTTTCAGAGGCACCAATGGCTCGCTGAAGTTGAGCATATACATCGCCAAGG
>CAZHQP010000358.1:0-2886 GCA_964534735.1 uncultured Roseivirgaceae bacterium | reverse complement strand
CCTGACGGGCAACCGTTGTTGGTGCTGAATGTTTATAACCCGGACGGAACGATGAGCATAAAGATATTTTAGAGGATATCGCAAAAAAAGGCCGGGCAATCAAAAGCTCCGGTACTCGGCATTACCGGAACTGGCGGTGCCGGAAAATCTTCTATGGTGGATGAGATTGTCAGAAGATTTCTAGTTGATTTCAAAGACAAAAAGATCGGGCTCGTATCAGTCGATCCGTCCAAGCGCAAAACAGGTGGTGCATTGCTGGGTGATCGGATTCGCATGAACGCAATTAACAATCCGCGTGTGTTTATGCGGTCACTGGCCACGCGTCAAAGCAATCTCGCCTTGTCGAAATATGTAAAAGATGCAATCCAGATCTTAAAGGCTGCCGGATTTGATCTGATCGTGCTGGAAACTTCCGGCATTGGGCAAAGCGATACTGAAATTCTCGACCACAGCGATGTATCTTTATACGTGATGACGCCCGAATACGGTGCTGCAACCCAGCTTGAAAAAATCGACATGCTGGATTTTGCCGATGTAATTGCCCTGAATAAATTCGATAAGCGTGGCGGGCTTGATGCTTTGCGGGATGTGAAGAAACAATATCAACGCAACCATCAGCTGTGGGATAAGAAACCGGAAGACATGCCGGTATTTGGTACCATTGCTTCGCAGTTCAACGATCCGGGAACGAACCGGTTGTACAAACATTTGGTTGATAAGATCGTAGAGAAAACCAGTGCGAATCTCAAATCGACATTTGAGATCACGCACGAGATGTCGGAGAAGATCTTTGTTATCCCTCCACACCGAACCCGATACCTCAGCGAGATCTCTGAAAGTAATCGCGCGTACGACAACTGGACAAAAGAGCAGGGTGAAACTGCTCAAAAGCTATATGCCGTTCAGAAAACAATCGATACCCTTACTGACGAAAGTATTAAAAAAGTATTGCAGGCAGAGTTCGATAAGCTGAAGCTTAATCTCGATCCGAAAAATTTAAAATTGATTGAATCGTGGAGCGAAAAGGTAAAGCAATACAAGAACGGAGTCTTCAAATTCAAAGTCCGCGACAAAGAGATTGGCATTCAAACACATTCTGAGTCGCTCTCGCATTTACAGATCCCTAAAATATCATTGCCGCGTTACGAAGCGTGGGGCGATTTGCTCCAATGGAACTTACAGGAAAACGTTCCGGGAGAATTCCCATACACGGCTGGTATCTATCCCTTCAAGCGCGAAGGCGAAGATCCAACCCGCATGTTTGCGGGTGAAGGCGGCCCGGAACGAACGAACAGAAGGTTTCACTACGTCAGCATGGCTATGCCTGCCAAGCGCTTATCAACTGCATTCGATTCTGTAACGCTGTATGGAAACGATCCGGACTACCGGCCGGATATTTATGGCAAGATCGGTAACTCAGGCGTAAGCATCTGTTGTTTGGATGATGCCAAGAAGCTGTACAGCGGATTTAACCTGACTGATCCAAAGACTTCCGTGTCGATGACTATCAATGGTCCTGCGCCAATGCTGCTCGGGTATTTTATGAACGCAGCGATCGATCAGCAATGCGAGGTTTACATCAAAAAGAATGGGCTTGAAAAAGAAGTTGAGAGGAAAATCGCTGATATCTACAAGGGAAAAGATCGTCCCTCCTACCAGGGTAATCTTCCAAAAGGAAATGATGGTTTGGGATTGATGTTATTGGGAGTCACCGGAGATCAGGTTCTTCCAAAAGATGTTTACGAAAAGATCAAAGCGGAAACATTATCCCAGGTGCGGGGTACCGTGCAGGCCGATATCTTAAAAGAAGATCAGGCCCAGAACACGTGTATTTTCTCTACTGAATTCGCCCTCAGATTGATGGGTGATGTTCAACAGTACTTTATTGATAAGTCCGTGAGAAACTTTTATTCTGTTTCCATTTCCGGCTATCACATTGCAGAAGCAGGTGCTAACCCGATCACACAACTGGCCTTTACGTTAGCAAACGGGTTTACATATGTTGAGTATTACCTCAGCCGCGGGATGGATATCAATGAGTTTGCTCCTAACCTGTCGTTCTTCTTCTCCAATGGTATTGATCCCGAGTATGCTGTGATCGGTCGCGTTGCACGCAGAATCTGGGCCAAGGCGATGAAGAATAAATACAACGCCAACAGCCGCAGCCAAATGCTGAAGTATCACATCCAGACTTCAGGCCGCTCGCTTCACGCCCAGGAAATTGACTTCAACGATATCCGTACAACGCTGCAGGCCTTGTATGCGATTTATGATAACTGTAATTCATTGCATACGAATGCGTACGATGAAGCGATCACAACACCAACCGAAGAAAGCGTACGCAGAGCAATGGCTATCCAACTCATCATTAATAAAGAGCTTGGTCTGGCAAAAAATGAAAATCCGCTACAGGGATCATTTATCATTGAGGAACTTACTGATTTAGTTGAAGAAGCTGTGCTTACCGAATTCGACAGGATTACCGAACGCGGTGGAGTTTTAGGCGCGATGGAAACCATGTACCAGCGCGGGAAGATCCAGGAAGAAAGTCTGTACTACGAAACGCTAAAGCATACGGGTGAATATCCAATTATTGGTGTGAATACCTTCTTAAGTTCAAAGGGCTCTCCTACCATTATCCCGCAGGAAGTAATTCGGGCAACCACAGAAGAAAAAGAATATCAGATTGTGATGCTGAAAAATCTGCACGAACAGCAGAAAGAAAAAGCCCAACAGCATTTGATCCGTGCACAGGAAGCAGCCATCCAGAACAAGAATATTTTCGAAGAATTAATGGAAGCCTGCAAAGTTTGTTCGCTGGGCGAAATCACGAAAGCCTTGTTTGAAGTAGGCGGACAATACAGGAGAAATATGTAATCGTCATTA
>CAZHQP010000357.1:0-2888 GCA_964534735.1 uncultured Roseivirgaceae bacterium | reverse complement strand
GCGTTAGCCAGCAGCTTTTCAAACAGCTGAATCGACTTATCCATGTTTTCATTCATACGAATAGCCGTTGCTTTCAGCGGTCTTCAGCTTGCTGGCAGATTCCTGCTTACAGGCTGTAAACGCGATCAGCAATACAAAACAAAGTGCTTTTACTGCGTTGGTCATGATTATTAAGGTTATGTGTGTTGGGATTTCAAAAGTAAACGAAGAATGCTGGTTTTTATACAGCTAAGCGGAAATTATTCAGCCAGCTATCTACCGGACAAATAGAAAATAGTTACTGAAAATGTGACGATTCAAGCCCTTAAATGCCGCAACATCCCCACATCCGAATACATGGTGATGGTATAAGCGGGAATAAAGTTTTACTACATGCGCTCCGGAACAGAAATTCCAAGCAGATTCATAGCCTTCTTAATAGCCGAGGAAATACTTTCCGATAGGGCAATCCGGAATTTAAGCTTAACCGGATCAGTCTCATTAAATATCGGAATGTTCTGGTAGAACTGATTGTATTGCTTGGCCAGGTCGTAGGCGTAGTTCGCTATAACTGCCGGTGAATACTCTTTTGCTGCTTCTTTGATCTTGTTTTCAAAAAGACTCAACAAGTGCATAGCATCGCGCTCCGATGGCTCAAGTGCTGTAACACTTTTCAGATCTGAATCAGCAACAACAATGTTCATGCTTTTTGCTTTACGAAGAATAGCACGAATACGGGCATGTGTATATTGAATGAATGGCCCGGTGAATCCCTGCAATTGAATTGATTCGTTCGGATCGAACATCATTCTTTTTTTCGGATCAACTTTAAGCAGGAAGAATTTAAGCGCACCCAAACCAACCATTTCAAACAGTTGGTTTGCTTCTGTTTCGTTCAGCTCATCGATCTTACCGAGTTCCAGTGTTTGACGTTTGGCTTCATCGACCATTTCCTGCATTAGGTCGTCAGCATCTACTACTGTACCTTCGCGGCTCTTCATTTTACCGGTCGGAAGATCAACCATACCATATGAAAGGTGATAGCATTTCTTTGCCCACTCGTACCCAAGCCTGCCGAGGATGAGGAACAAAACTTTAAAATGATATTCCTGTTCGTTACCAACCGTATAAACCTGACCTTCAATTTTCGGAAAATCGCGGAAGCGCAAAATTGCCGTACCAATATCCTGCGTCATGTAAACCGAAGTTCCATCGGAACGCAGCAAAACTTTCTGATCTAATCCATCAGCAGTAAGATCAACCCACACCGAGCCATCTTCTTTTTTGAAGAAAATACCTTTCTCAACACCTTTCAGAACTTCTTCCTTCCCTAATAAATACGTGTCTGATTCGTAATAAAGCTTTTCGAAATCAACACCCATGCGCTTGTAGGTTGTATCGAAGCCTTTATACACCCAGCCGTTCATAGTTTTCCAAAGCTGAACTGTTTCCGGATCTTTCGCTTCCCACTTTTGCAGCATATCGACTGCAAGCTTCATGATCGGTGCCTGCTTCTCAGCCTCTGTTTCGCTCAGTCCTTTTTCCTGAAGCTCTTTGCTTTGCGCTTTATAGTTCTTGTCGAACTCTACATAATATTTTCCAACCAGCTTATCGCCTTTCAAGCCAGTGCTTTCAGGCGTTTCATTATTTCCATAAAGCTTCCAGGCCGCCATGGATTTACAAATATGAATGCCGCGATCGTTGATGATCTGTACTTTATGAATATTATAACCGGCAGCATGGTAAAGCTCCGCTACACTATATCCCAAAAAGTTATTGCGTAAATGCCCTAAGTGCAGTGGCTTGTTTGTATTGGGAGAAGAATATTCAATCATGATCTCCTTTCCGGTATCGGGAATAGAGCCATAATTTTTATTCGAATAAATTGAAGCAAAAACTTCTGCCCAGGCTTTGTCAGTAACAACCAGGTTTAAAAATCCTTTCACCACGTTAAAGCGGCTAACGATTTCAGCATGCTGAACAAGATAGTCTCCAATAGCTTTTGCAGTTTCTTCGGGCTTAAGCTTTGAAGCTTTTGTTAACGGAAAACAAACCAGCGTGTGTGATCCTTCAAACTCCTGATTGGTGGGCTGCAGCTGAAGCTGATCAACCTGTGTGTTGAAGAGCGCAGCGATTGCTTTTTGGATTTCGGAGCGAAGGGAGTATTCTAAATTCATTAAGATCGTTATTGGCTAAGAGTTGTTAGTTGTTAGACTGATACCAGCAACTACCAACTAACAACGATCAACTGGTTTTTACAAGTCAAGAATATACGCAAACATTAAAGGCGCAACAATAGTCGCATCCGACTCAACAATATACTTTGGAGTTTCAATGCTGAGCTTCCCCCACGTAATCTTTTCGTTAGGAACCGCACCGGAATACGAACCGTAGCTTGTAGTTGAATCGCTGATCTGGCAGAAGTAGCTCCAGAACGGAACGCCATCGCGTTCAAGATCCTGGTGCAGCATAGGCACGACACAAATCGGGAAATCACCGGCAATACCTCCGCCAATCTGGAAGAAGCCAATGCCATCCTTACCGGAATTTTCTGTGTACCAGTCCGCAAGCCACACCATGTATTCAATACCGGATTTCATCGTACTTGCTTTGAGCTCACCTGTTAATACATACGATGCAAAAATGTTTCCCATCGTGCTGTCTTCCCAACCCGGAACAACCATTGGCATGTTGCGTTCAGCGGCTGCGATCATCCAGCTGTTTTTCGGATCGATCTCATAATATTGCTTTAAGTCACCGCTGTTGAGCATACGGAACATGAACTCATGCGGGAACAAGCGTTCACCCTTATCTTCCGCATCCTTCCATACTTTAAACAAGTGCGCTTGCAATCTGCTTTTTGGATTTCGGAGCGAAGGGAGTATTCTAAATTCATTAAGATCGTTATT
>CAZHQP010000356.1:0-2894 GCA_964534735.1 uncultured Roseivirgaceae bacterium | reverse complement strand
CTCCGACATATCACGCTCAATTGTTGCTCCCAGATTAATGAAGACTCCGCGCTTGATATTGTCCTTATCGAACTTCTTCCCGAGGCCGTAACCGCCTATGTTTGCATCGATTGTTAGGAGGTAATCATCGTAGCGGTAAACCGATCCGCCCAGCATGATAAAGTACTTTTGCATGACAAAACCAGATATCGCTGGCGAAAGCGACCGGATATCCTTTGTATGGCTGACAGGCTCAAAGTCTTTAACCTTTACAAAGTCGAGGGAGTACCCAATCCCTACCCGGTAGTACTTTAAAAATTCGTAGTGAACGGTAAGCTTAATAGGGATACTGAACGACTTGCTTTTGAAGCCTATCTTCCCTTCTTCGGATGTTCTTGAAAAGTTTGCCGGGTCAATTAAAAGCTTTGTCGTATCAAGCTTATTAAACCAGTTAGTATACCCAACAGTTGGCTGATCCGGATTGAATACAATGGGCTTGCCTGAAACGGGTTGATAAATCCCATATCCATCAAGCTTGTTGCTGAATGTTGTAGCGCTATACCCGGTGCTTAAACCGACCGTAAACTTGCTGAGGAATTTGCGGATGCCGGGACCTTGACGCTCAACATAAAAGTGGTCCAAAGGGATAGTCGTTTCTTTATCCTTCTGCGCACAGACAAAACGTGAGCCGATCAGGCAAGCTAAGAGGGTTAATATTTTGAATGACCGGATCAAGCGCAAAAAGCTGTTGAAACGAAAGGCTGAACCGATACCATACAAAGGTGTTTGAACATTCTTAGCACAGAAACCTTAAAAATAAGCTAAAATCCGCTATCCTCCTACGTTAATAGTCTGCAGGCCCCGCTTCTAACGATGTAAACGTGTGGAATAGTGTCTGGCCTTTCCTGGCTTCATACGTAAACGAATACTGTGTATCCCTGCCTTGTGTGGTTGTTACAATAAACTGCGTTTCGTTAGCTCCTTCCTGCAGCGGAACACGCGCATACGATATGCTGTGTGGCAGCGTCTGCCAGTTGCGGGTATCAGCTTTCTCGGTCATGGCATTTACAGCTCCTAAAACCGCTCCCCAGCCTTTACTTTCCTTTTTGAGACTGTGCTCGGCAGCTTTCTTGACCGCAGCGCGGATTAGTGTTTTACTGAATTCCAGCGCCATCCTGTCCTGCAGGCTCTTAAATGCGATTTTGTTTATATCCTCGGCCAGTTGAAGCGGATAACGCTGTCCGCTCACCGTAATAGCTGCATCTGAAAAGTATAAGGGTCGCTCGGTGTACTTAGGGAATGCTACCCGAAAAAATTGCAGGTCGCTGAGGCTCGACTGTTCATCTTTATCGTACACATGAAAAGGAAAGCTCATGGAATTGCTTTCATTAGCCAGCACAAACAGGTTATCACTCCCGCCCGTTATGGCGAAGTTTACGCTCCATTCGTTTTTTACAGGACCAAGCCCATTGTGCCAGAAGAAAACTAGGTCAGCATCAGCAGCTTTGGCCGGATTAAAATCCGTCATACCAAATTGTTCCTTGTAGGTATTCAACTCTTCGGTAAAGCCCATCCGGTACGCGCTTACTAACAGGTCTTTCTTTAGCTGCTCAGGCGCGCTGAAACCAAACATTTTAGCATAGTCGTCCTGATAGATCTCCAGTGCATTCCGGTATGCGATAAACGCGTTATTCCAGTCGTTGTTCGCCTGGTAAATAATGCCCATGAGGTTATGAATGAATGCATCACGCTGGTATTTCTCCGGATTTTTATACTTGTCAGATAGTTGCTGTAGCCTAATATTTAGTCTCCGGCATTCCACCAATGCATCTTCATACTGGTTAAGCTTAAGAAAATTGATGGCCTTGTAATACAGTGGCATCAGGTGCTCATGATCCTCGCCCCGGTACATCGTAATGTTTGGATTGGTTAAATACGAGGCAGCCTCGGCCAGGTAGTTTACCCGGTAGTCCTCGCCAAACAGAAAAGCTTTTTCAAAGTACTTATTGCTCTTCACGTACTCGCCCTTCATCGACAGCAGCAAGCCTGTATTGAGATAATATAAGAACTGAACGTTTGATTTCCGGTATTGCTTATCGTTCTTCAGCTCACTTAATGCTTCATCGATATTGCCATTCTCGAATTCGTGGTTGAATTCCTTGCTTACTTCATAGAACGAAGCGCATGCAGCAACCAGCATCATCAGCGGAGCGATGATTAACGTTCGTTTCAGCATGATCAGCCTGACTTAGTTTTTTACAAACTTCTTGATCTCGTTCTGCCCGAGCCAGATCCGTTTATTGGTCTCAATATCCGTTAGAAACAAGGTAGTTTGATAGTTGACCACGCGTTTTTTGTTGTAGGTGTCAGTTTCGGAATTCATTTCACCAAACAGCATCACATCCGCACCTTGCTCCTTGCCCCAAGCTGCCACAGTTTCCGGATCGGCAAAGTCCTGCTGAGAAGCCCGCTCCTGCCTCAGCTTATCACGAAACTCGTCAGATTCTACCAGTTCGGCAATGCCTGAGTTCAGGATCACCATTTCGAATTTCTTTACATAATTTCCGGCATCAATATGCTCGCTCGTTTTGTTCCTGATCATACCCATGATGATCACAGGTTTATGTCCGAGTGTTTCCGAGTATTTCTTAAACGCATCGGAGGTAAACAGATCGTGAATCATCTGGTCGGCTACTTTACGTGAATCGGTATCATTCCATCTTCCGCTGAGATCAATTTCAGTTGACGGATCAATGCGGGTCACGGTTCGCGAACAAGATGAAAAAAGAAAAATGGTGAGAACAAAAAGCAATACGATACGCTTCATAAACGGAGGTAAGAGGTTAATGTTATAAAATCAAAAACCTTGCCGTTTTGGCTAGATGTTTTTGAGCTGGGTGATCACCGATTTAGGG
>CAZHQP010000355.1:0-2894 GCA_964534735.1 uncultured Roseivirgaceae bacterium | reverse complement strand
CCGGAATAAAATGCGTTTTAACAGCTTTTTGTAAACCAATGAATGCAGTCCTGGTTAGGTGAATCTGCAGGCTGTCTTTTCTCAAAGCCAGAAGAAAAGGACCTGCAAAACTTACACTGTCGTATGATTGTTTATCAAGTTTTTTAGTTACCGGATCAATCCGGTACCAGCCGCCATTCTGCTGAACGGCAACCCACGGCTCCTGGATTTTTACCTGATAATAATTTTGTGATGTACCGGATTTATCATGCAATGCATACCCTGCTGCCGACTGGCTTATCGCACCGAAAAAGGCAGGAATTATCTGCTGCTTACCTGATTTAATCCATTCATTAAGCGACTGGGTAAGAACAGCCTGGTCACTTCCATTCCGAACCCAAAGCATTCCATCGTTCCAGAGTTTTACCTCATCATATTCTTTTGAAAAAGTCGGGGATTGCTGTTCTACAATCTTAATAAGCTCTTTCAGCCTGACAAGCCTGAGCTCCGATGCTTTTTTAAAAACAACTACTTCACCCATCAATTGAATATCATCCCACTCATACGGAATCAGCATCCTGCCGGTTAATGTCCATACCGACCAATGATTATCTTTTTTAAGCAACAGATAGTTCCTGGCAAGAAGCTTAGCACTCTGCAAACAAGCCACTGGTTCGGGTATAAATCCGGATACATGAAGCACCTTCCTGCAGTCCCCGTCTTCAATCAGCAAAAATCCGTAACCCAATTGCTCGATCTCAGTAACTTTTCCCCGGTATATAACTGCGCCAGTTCGCGTTACTATTTTTCCTTCTGCGGTCAACAGTTCATCCGTAACATTGCCGCATAAATAATCATCTGAAATTTCTCTAAGGGTTGGCTTAATAAGCTCTGTTCCACGCTCGTCCATAAAGCCGAACTTATCATCTTTTAAAAATGGAACGAGATACTGCTTTTCCAGCGACTGAACTTTACGGATTGAGTCTCCGCTTAGTGTTGGCATAAGTGCACGCTCATCTTCCTTTAATAAATGATATAAAATGTTTTTTGCCTGCTGCACGCGCGAGCTGGTCGGATACTTGCGGATAAACCGATCAAATGAAGCAGCCTCCCCTCCTGCCGTTATCTTTTCAAAGATCTGCTGTTCAACTTCCTTCCGGTAGGGGGTTTCCGGATATTGCAACAGGAATGATTCATAGGTTGCAAGCTTCTGATCCTGCGTTTTCGATTCAAACAACAAGCGCTCATAGCGCGCCCTGGCTTCCTGAGTAAAAGCCGACTCCGGATATTTTTCCACATACTTAAGAAAAGCATCGTACGTATTTTCCCGGAGCGCGTCTGAATATGCAACTTCATTACGCAAGGCAATGGTTTCATTTTTTTGATCAGCCGATTCAAAACGTCTCAAAAAATCGAGATATGCAGATTCTGTATTAATTTGATGCGCACGTGTAAACGCAGCACTATCGATACGCTTTCTAAACTGAATGATTGTAACGCTGTCAACCGGCAGCTTCAATAATTTTTCACGTTCCTTCACACTTTCCTGCCGATAGTCGGAAAGTGCCCGCTGAATATGCGTATAGGCCGAATCAATTTGAAAATCAGGATTCGATTCGGAAAAAAAATATCGTGCAAATACATACTGCGCACCTGCATGAATACTATCCTTTTGTAAAATTTTTAAGAGCTGACCCTTTGCCCTGTCCCACTTGCCTTTTTCGAGGTTGTTAATGGCCGAACGCTCTGAAACAAACTGAGCCTTAGACAGGTACGGCACCAGCAATACACTAAATACAAGTATGATTCGTCTTATCAACAGCATAACCCCGGTCGTAAAACTACAAAGTTTGACTACAACAACTTTACTACATATCGTTCCTAAAGTGCGCTAAAAGCGTTTCCAGCACATTGGATGATTGTAGTAGCCGATAATTTTTGTAAATTTTCACTCCTAAAAACCACGCATGGCGAAACTTAAGAATATCGTTAAGCAGCTTTCCGAAAAGGACTTCAAAGCTATTTACGATTCTCTTATTGAAAGTAATGCAGAAAAGTCTGCATACCTGCTCAAATCCTTGCGGGAACGCCAGCTTTCGGACAATAAGATCATGGCTGAGCTTGAAGTTAACGCCAATGCGTACTATACGCTGCGTTCCAGGCTAAACTTGAAGATCGAAGAGTACCTGATGGAACAGCTTGAAAGTCCGCGGACTGACGTACTCCGGAAGGTTGCTAATATTAACGAAGTTCTTTTCACTAAAAAAAGAACAATCTCAATCGCCACACTAAAAAAGCTTGAAAAAGAGCTTATTGATTACGATCTGGCCAACGAATTAACGATCATCTACAAATCGTTAAAAAGACTGAATATTAATTCATCTGACTATTTTCAATACTCACAGCTGTACAACAGGCATGTTGCCTATATGCTTGCGTTGGATAAGGCAGAAGATCTGTTATCCGACTATTTCAAAAAGTACGGAAGTTACCTGTTTACCGGTGATGCCACCGAGAAAATGGGCCTGACCTTATTGATGAAAGAGATGCAGAATGTAGCGAATCTGTATGAGTCGCACAGATTATATGTGTACCGAAGCTGCATGCTGATCTTCCACCGGCTTTTCGTGGAGCAGGATGAAACCGCAAAAGACGAAGCAATAACGGATAATGAATCGATCGAGGACGTTTTTGCAAAAGTTCAGAAGATATTCGACAGCTATCCCCAGGATGTTATCTATTATCACATTAACCTGGTATTCGAGTTTTTGAAGCTGGAGTACTACAATCATTATAAAGTATATCGCCAGGCTGAAAAGTTTTACGAAGAAGTTAACGATGCAACAACTAACCTGTTAACCAATTATTCTACGTATACTTTCCCGGCCCAGTTTCTGATCTCAAAAATTGAACGT
>CAZHQP010000354.1:0-2937 GCA_964534735.1 uncultured Roseivirgaceae bacterium | reverse complement strand
CTACTACGGATTCTCCGCTGTTGAAAGTTGACGAAATGCTGAAGACTGCTAAAGTTGATCAGAACTTGCTCGACAACCTTGGCAAAGGCTTGAATAATCTCGCTACATCAGCTTCACAAATGAACAATCTGTCAAACGCTGCAGTAGCTACCAACGAATACGCAAATAACGTGAAGACTGCTTCTAAAGCTTTGTCTGATATGAACGTATCGTACAAAACTGCAATTGATGCAGTAGGTTCAATGGCTAATGCATCTAAAGATGCTGGCGAGTACCATTCACAGGTTCAGAAAGTAACGAAGAATCTTGCTGCTTTGAATTCAGTTTATGAAATGGAATTGAAAGACGCAGATTCTCATGTTAAGAACATGAACAAGTTCTATGAAAGCCTTACAGGTGCTATGCAAGGTCTTTCTAAAGTTGGTGATAACACAGCGAAGTTCACAACTGAGCTTGGTAAGCTTTCTGACAACCTGACACAATTGAACAATGTGTACGGCAGCATGCTTACAGCCATGAAAGGTGGCGGTGCGGGCAAATAATATTGATTAAGATTTTCAGTTTATAACATAACTATAAACCAACAACAACATGGCAGGCGGTAAGGAAACCCCAAGGCAGAAGATGATTGGTATGATGTACCTGGTGCTAACAGCACTTCTTGCCCTCCAGGTAGGAAGCGCGGTACTGGATAAATTTGCCATCATCAACGCAACCCTGGAGCAAGTAAACGGTGAGAATATCACGAAGAATAATGAAACACTTGAGAGTATTAAGAAAGCAGCTGGCTCCTCAGAAAACCCAAAGATAAAGGGAGCTAAAGAGGCGGCTGAAAAGGTTCGTGCCCTGACGGATAAAACTTATAAGAGCATTGAAACCCTAAAACAAGCAATGATCACTGAATCAGGTGGTACTAAGATCGATGAAAAATTGATCCAAAACCACGGTTCAGCCGCAGCTGCGATGATGATTGGAAAAAAGGCTGGGACAGATTATGAGAAATTGCTAAAAGATTACGTTAATGAACTTAACTCTATCGTAGCGGCAGCAGGGGTGAAAGATACAAAGTATGAAAACATCGCTAAGGCCCCAAAAGAGATAGAGCTGTTCAAAGACAACGAGGATCACGCTAACAAGGATTTTTTGACTTTTACCTTTGAGAATACCCCGGTTATTGCTGGTCTTGCTTCTGTAACAGAAAGCCAGTCTCAAATACTTGATTTTGAGAAGGATGCTTTGGCTAAGCTTGCTGCAGTGGCAGATGCACAGAACATCAAGCTTGACAAATTCATTTTGATGGCCCGCGCGAAGTCTTCAGTTGTAGCGGCTGGTTCAAAGTATGAAGCAGACCTGTTCATTACAGGTTCTTCGTCAGCGATGCAGCCAACCTTTACAAAAGACGGTTCACCAATTTCCGTAGTGGAAAAAGAAGGTATTAAAATGGGTAAAATCGAATTCACTGCTTCAGGAGGTGCGTATGATAAAGACGGTAATGCCAAAAAATCATTCAAAGCCGAAGCTAAAATGGGCGATTTGACAATCCCAGGAGAGATCGAATATTTTGTTGCAAAACCGGTTATCCGGGTAACAACAGGTACGCTTCCAACGCTTTACATGGGTTGTGGTAATAGTGTAAACTTTGAAGTACCAGCACTAGGCGCGAATTACAAACCAGGATTCTCTGCAAACGGAGCGAAAGTAGTTCCGGGTTCTAAAACCGGTAACGTAATCATCATTCCGAATCAACGTAAAGTAAAAGTTAATGTAAGTAATTCAGGTACTCCGCTTGGATCTGAAGACTTCGATGTAAAATCTGTTCCACGTCCGCGCATTCTTGCAAAAGATAACAACGGTCGTGACATCGATTTGAAGAATGGTATTAAGGCAGGTGCCGTAGCAGGATTGAGAGCTATAGCAGAGCCGGATGCTAACTTTAAATCAGAAGTTCCGAAAGATGCAAACTTCCGTATTCGTAACATGGATGTGATCCTTGCCCGCGGTACACAGCGCGTTGCAACGATGACACTTACTACGGAATCAATTGACCTTTCGGCCTGGAGATCCCAAATGAGACCGGGTGATCGTATTATGATAGAGCCTAAAAACGTAGTACGTATGACGTTTGAAGGTACACCTGAGCCCGTTACAGTTTCAGGTAATGACCTTATTTCAATACCAATTCAATAATTGAGAATATGAGAATGCTGAAGAGAGTTGTTCTGTGCGCTTTAATTGGATCTCCGCTTGCCGTGTTTGCACAGCCGGAAGAGGTTCAGTACAATCCTAATTCGCTGGAACCGATTGCCCGGTATGAGCAGCACTATAAGCTGCGCGTATGGCGCACCATCGACCTGAGAGAAAAGCAGAACAAAGGATTCTTTGCGCGCAATGGTGAGATCACCAAGCTCATTATGGATGCCGCAAAGTCAGGGGAGATCGCAGAGGTCTTTTCTTCTGATTCTCTAAAGAGTAAACTCACTCGCGAAAATTTCGTGAAGGGACTTGTAGCCACTCAAGGAGAAACACTTCCGGCATGGGATCCGGCAACAGCATATTATTTGAATGATGCTGTTTCCTACAACGGATCAAACTATGAAAGCCAGATTGATAATAACACGGGTGTTAATCCAAGCACCGCCAAGAATGGTGAGTGGACAGTTTCCACGCGTGGTAAGTCTTTGGATTACCTGGCATCAGATGTGTATCGTCTAAACTTGGCAGAAGATATGATCTTTGACAAGAGAAGATCTCGTTTATATTATGATATTCAAGCGTTGGAGTTGCAGGCATTCGATCAGAATACAGGTACCTTCAAGTCTTTGGGATGGTTTAAGTACAAGGATTTGGAGAAAGTATTCCGTAACAATCCTGACAAAGCCATCTGGTTTAACCGTCAGAACACAGCGCAGAACAAGAATTATGCAGATGCATTCCTGT
>CAZHQP010000353.1:0-2958 GCA_964534735.1 uncultured Roseivirgaceae bacterium | reverse complement strand
AGTCATGGCAGGCTCACCCAAAAGGAGAAATGATCAGTTCGGTCAATTACATGATGACTGGCGACTGGGGTAAATTCAAATTACTCAATGCAACCATTAAAGATCCTGGTGGAAAGAATGATCTGTACTTTGTAATCCGAAAAGATCAGGAACCGAATGATCATATGTTAGATTTGGACTGGATAGAATTTAAAAAATAAGAATCACCTAAAATACAAACTGTATGGGTAATATTGAAAATTCATCACGCAGAAGCGCATTAAAGAAAATTGCGGGTTCGGCTGCTGTAGCGATTGCCGGAGTTTCCTTATCGCATCGTGTGTCAGCGACAGAATCTATTCTGGATGAGCAACTGAAAGGCAAAATCAATCATTCTGTTTGCCGCTGGTGTTATGGCAGTATTGCATTTGAAGATCTTTGCAAGGCTGCAAATACAATCGGGCTTGCGTCTATTGAGTTGACAGGGCCAGAGGAATGGCCGATTCTAAAGAAGTATGGACTAACATCTGCAATGCCCTGGGGTGCCGGAAAGGGAATCACCGAAGGATTTAACAATCCGGCTTTGCATAACGATTTGATAGCAAGTTATTCAGAGCTTATTCCAAAAGCAGCTGCAGCAGGATTAAATAAGCTGATCTGCTTTTCCGGAAATCGTAATGGGTTGGACGATGAAAAAGGAATTGAAAATTGCGCAATTGGATTAAAGAAGTTAATGCCGCTGGCAGAGAAATACAAAGTTACTTTGTCCATGGAATTATTGAACAGCAAGGTAGATCATCACGATTACCAGTGCGACCGCACCAATTGGGGTGTTGCGCTATGTGAAAAAGTAGGGTCAGAACAATTTAAGCTTCTATACGACATCTATCATATGCAGATTATGGAAGGAGACGTAATCGCCACGATCAGGAAAAACTCAAAATATATTTCGCACTATCATACGGGTGGGGTGCCGGGAAGAAATGAGATTGATGAAACCCAGGAATTAAATTATCCCGCGATCATGAGAGCAATTGTTGAAACCGGCTTTAAAGGATTTGTAGGTCAGGAATTTATTCCAAGGCGGGAAGATAAAATTGCTTCACTGAAACAGGGTGTAATGATCTGTGATGTCTAGGAAAGTCATTTTGCTCCGCTTCTCCATTCCTGCCATGCCCCGGTTGACCATAGTGCCCAGAAGATTAGAACCGGTTGGAAGAGGAGGCGAATACCACGTGAAAGGTCAGAAGTAAGTCCGAAGGCATCTAAACCGTTAACAAACTGTGAGATGTTGCCAGGAACCACGAGTACAAAAAAGATCGCAACGATATAGCCAACTTTTATCCGTTGCTTTTTTAAAAAGACGAGAGATAACCCGAGCAGAACTTCCACAATACCGGACAAGATTACCGTAATGTCTTTGCTTACCGGAACCCAGTCGGGCACCTGTGCCTGAAACTCGCCTCTTAGAAAAGTAAGGTGACTGATACCGGCACCTAACAGAAAGACACCGAGTATGAGGCGTAAAATGGTTTGAAACGTAGTTAATGTAGTCATGACAGTTGATTGATTATCATTAACTGTCATGACTAATTAATTATTTTAAATCAGAGAAATCGAAGCTTGTTTCAAGGAACTTCGTGGTGAATTTTCCGGAACGGAAAATAGCATTATCCATAAGCTTAATATGGAACGGAATGGTTGTTTTAACTCCTTCAATTACAAATTCCTGTAACGCACGCTTCATTCTTGTGATAACTTCCTCGCGTGACTGGCCACTGACAATCAGTTTGGCGATCATCGAATCGTAGTTAGGCGGAATGGTGTATCCGGCATATACATGGCTGTCGATACGAACTCCGTGACCGCCCGGCATGTGTAAGTGCGTAATCTTTCCCGGAGAAGGGCGGAAGCCATTCGCAGGATCTTCTGCATTGATCCGGCACTCCATCGAAAATAAGTTAGGGAAGTAGTTCTTTCCGGAGATCGGAACACCTGCTGCAACTTTAATTTGTTCTTTGATCAGATCGTAGTCGGTAACTTCTTCCGTGATCGGGTGTTCCACCTGGATTCGCGTATTCATTTCCATGAAATAGAAATCGCCATGCTTATCGACCAGGAATTCAATTGTTCCAACGCCTTCATAGCTGATCGCCATCGCACCTTTGATTGCCGCTGCGCCCATCTTCTCGCGAAGCTCCTGTGTTACAACAGGGGACGGTGTTTCTTCCACCAGTTTCTGATGTCTGCGCTGGATCGAGCAATCACGTTCTGACAAGTGACATGCTTTTCCGTATTGATCACCTACTAATTGAATTTCAATGTGGCGTGGTTCTTCAACAAATTTCTCAAGGTATAAACCATCGTTGCCAAATGCGGCAGCCGATTCACGCTTGGCATCGTCCCAGGCTTTTTTAAACTCGCTTTCATTGTTAATGATCCGCATACCTTTACCACCGCCACCGGCAGTAGCTTTAACGATAACCGGGTACTTAATCTCTTTTGCAAGCTTCATTCCCTGCTCCATCGATTCAAGCAAGCCGTCCGATCCGGGAATAACCGGAACGCCAGCCTTCTTCATAGTGTCTTTCGCGGTCGCTTTATCGCCCATCGCATTGATCATGGCAGGAGATGGCCCGATAAATTTGATTCCGTATTCATGGCAGATCGCAGAAAACTCTGCCCGTTCTGACAAAAACCCGTAACCGGGGTGAATCGCATCGGCACCGGTAATCTCAGCGGCAGAAATAATGCGTGGGATGTTCAGGTATGAATCCTTGCTGGGAGCGTCACCAATACAAACGGCCTCATCCGCAAAGCGTACATGTAAGCTTTCGCGATCGGCAGTTGAATAAACGGCAACAGTTTTGATTCCCATCTCGCGGCACGTACGGATAATTCTGAGTGCTATTTCTCCGCGATTGGCGATTAATATCTTCTTAAACATAATTCTAACTTTAGATTTTTGATTTACGATTT
>CAZHQP010000352.1:0-2979 GCA_964534735.1 uncultured Roseivirgaceae bacterium | reverse complement strand
CCTGATACTCGAATGCTCCGCGACTCAACGCAACCGCAACTTCTTTCGCATTTGCTGTTTCATGAACCATCACAAAATCCTTTCCTCCGGTTTCACCCACAATACGCGGATAGCTTCTGTACTTGGCAATGTTCGCCCCGATTGTTTTCCACATCCCCTGAAACACGCCTGTGCTTCCGGTAAAGTGAATCCCTGCAAAATCTTTATGGTTGAAGATCACGTCACCTGCATCCGGTCCGCTTACATAAACCAGATTGATAACACCATCCGGTAAACCTGCTTCCTTCAATACCTGCATGATTACATTCGCTGCATAGATCTGCGTGTTCGATGGCTTCCACACAACCGTGTTTCCCATCATTGCTACGCATGTTGGTAAGTTACCGGCAATGGCTGTAAAGTTGAATGGTGTAAGTGCAAACACAAATCCTTCCAGCGCGCGATATTCGAGTCTGTTCCAAACACCCGGAGATGATTCAGGCTGTTCGTTATAGATCTCGCTCATGTAATGAACGTTATATCTCAAGAAGTCAATCAGCTCACATGCTGAATCAATCTCGGCCTGGTATGCACTTTTCGATTGACCGAGCATCGTTGCTGCGTTGATCTTGTAGCGGTAAGGGCCTGCCAGCAATTCAGCTGCTTTTAAGAAGATGCTTGCGCGATATTCCCAGCTCAGGTTCGACCATTTTTCCTTTGCTGCAAGTGCTGCATTAATCGCCCGCTCAACGTGCGTCTTATCTCCTTCATGATAATAGCCAAGGGTATGCTTGTGATCATGGGGAGGACTCAACCTTCCCTTCTTGCCCGTGCGAACTTCTTCGCTGCCGATGTACATCGGAATATCAAGCTCTTTGCTTCGCCCGTCTTCCAGCGCTTTTTTCAGAAGCTGCCGCTCTTTTGAGCCGGGTGCATACGATAATACAGGTTCATTTTTGGGGAGTGGTACTTTAAAGAAAGCGTTTGACATACGGGAAAAATTAGGTGCGCAAAATTAATTAAAGAAGTTCACAAAGCTCGTTCAGCTTATTGATTTCAACATGAATTTCCGAATCGTGCGAAATCCGCTCATGATTAAAGAAAACACTGTCGATGGAAGCCTCCCGGGCACCGCCAATATCGGTCACCAGATTATCACCAATCATTACAGCCTGGTGACACGCAATGTTATTCCTGGTTAATGTATAATCGAAAATTTCCCGCGAAGGTTTTTTAAAGCCTGCATGCTGGGAGGTAACGATATGATCAAAATATTTATGAAGATTGCCTGCGGTCAGCTTTGTGTTCTGAATCTCTTCAAACCCATTTGTGATGATAGACATCTTATATTTACCTGAAAGATAATCCAATGTTGAAATAGTATCAGGCATCAGGTTGGCCTTCTTTGGACAGGTATATAAATATTCATGCGAAATCTCTGCACAAAGTTTTTCTTCAAATGCGTTAAAAGCTTGTAAGATTTGTTTGAACCGTTCAGCCCGGATGACGTCACTGCCGATCTTACCGGCATCGTATAAAACCCATAACTCAGCATTTACACGTTTAAACTCGCGGTGAAAACTGTTGAAATCAATAACTCCTTTTTCAGCCAGACTATATGCCGAAAATAATTCCTGAAGTGTTTCTTTCGAGTTAGTTTCGTAATCCCACAGGGTGTGGTCGAGATCAAAGAAAATACATGTATACTGATCCTTGCGTAATGTCTTATTCATGTGCTAAAAAATCATTCCGGCCTCCGCCAGCCTTCACGCTGCATTTTATTAATGGCCAGCTCCCGGTTTGAGTATAAGGTTTTATACAGCTGCTGGTCTTTTTCCAGTTGCTGATCTTTCTGTAAGAACTGAAAAATCTGCTTAATAATTTCGTACACCTCATCTTTTACCTGGTAAAACACCCAGTGATTATACCTGCGGTGTGTTAAGATGCCGGCATTTTTTAAATAAATAAGATGACGGGACGTTTTGGCCTGCGTAAATTCAAGGATTTGCTCGAGATCGGTAATGCACATTTCTCCATTGCTGAAAATTAAATTCAGGATGCGGAGGCGGGACTCATCGGCACATGCTTTGAAAATCTGGGAGCCCAGCAAAAGGTTAAAATTCTTGAGTCTCATGAAACTTTACCTTCTTTCTGTTCATCAAAGGTATGGAAATTAGGCACTTCGTGTGGTTATCTGTATTTTTGATTGCTCAGAAATTGTAAAAAGTTGGTTCGCGTGAAGAAATCGCATCTTTTGTGCCTGGTAGTCATGCTCTTGCTGGCAAGTGCAACACACGAAGTATTTGCGCAAAAGCAAAAGCGGGTTATCCAGCTTTCGGGTGTGATTATGAGTACCGACACTACAAATTCAATGCTTTTTGGAGTTAATATTTATGTACCGAAAGCGGGTCGCGGGACAACTACAAATGCATTAGGGTTTTTCTCGATGCCCGTACTGGCCGGAGACAGTATCGTCATCAGCTATGTTGGGTACGAACGTCAGTTTTATATCGTCCCTGATCATAAAAGTGAATACCTGACAGTTGTGATCCAGCTCAAAGAAGACGCAACCTATCTTTCGGAAGTCATCGTAACGCCATTTCCCACGGAAGAAGTCTTTAAAGAAGCTTTGCTGGCGCTTAACATTCCAACGGAAGATCAAAACATTGACCGGAAGAATATAAATCAGGAGCTCTTATTGCTGATGCTTAAAACAACTCCGATGGACGGCCGTGCGAATCAGCAGTACTATTTAAGCCAGATGTCAGCAACACAAGGCAGTCAATACATGCCCGTAACCAATCCGTTGTTCAACGTTTTCAACTGGGCGAAATTCTTCCGTTCGCTGAAGCAGAACAAGAAGTAGTCGGGATTACGAACGCTTTACAGCTTTCTTCAAAATTATTATACTTGCAACCCGATATCGAGGTGTAGCGCAGCCCGGTTAGCGCACCACGTTAGGGACGTGGGGGTCGGAAGTTCGAATCTTCTCACCTCGAC
>CAZHQP010000351.1:2020-3005 GCA_964534735.1 uncultured Roseivirgaceae bacterium | reverse complement strand
GAACAGGTTAATGAATGAATAGCTTTTGTTGCGCAGCATCACACGAAAGGCAACTTTAAAATAGTTTGATAACATATCAAGGGAAGTTAAACGAATAGAGGGTTTATTTCTTAATAATATTCCGGGCCTGAAAAACCGGATCATGTTCCAATACAAGCGTCTGTTAGCGCGACTGGTACTGAATTTTTTTATATCACGATTGTATCGCTGGATCAGGTCACCTTCAAGCTCTTCGTAGAGATGTGCGGGGCAAAACCATGACAGTATGCGGAAAGCTGTTTTCGGGGGGATAATAGCTTTCATGGCTTATTGACTGGCAAACTGTAACTGAGGAACAAGCTTCCACAAATCAACCCGTGCTTCTTTCATAGCCTTGAGCATGGCCAGACCAGAGTTGGTGATCGTGAAAATTCTTTTCTTTCTTCCGCCCCGTTCGTTGGTGCCACCGCCAAACTTGGATTTGATCAGGCCTTTGTCTTCAAGCCTGTAGAGTGTTACGTGCACAGCACTCAGATTGACTTCGCGCTTCAGGCGCGTTTCAATTTCTTCGGCAATGGCAGCCCCGTATGCATCTTCCTGCAAGCCAGCCACCAGCGTGAGGATGATTTCTTCAAATTCACCCAGGAATTCCTTAGCCATATATATGCTTATATTTTGTTAAGCAAATATACGGGAATTTGTCAATCAGGTTTCACTAAAAATCTTTTGGAATGATAATGAGAGACGGGGCTAACCGAGCTTTTCTCTCAAAAACTCAGCTGTATAGCTTCCTTTGGCTTTTTTAGCCATGTCTTCGGGAGTACCTTCAAAAAGTAGTAAGCCGCCCTTTTTCTCCCCGCCCTCGGGACCAAGATCAATGATCCAGTCGGCACATTTAATGATCTCCAGGTTATGTTCAATCACGATTACGGTATGACCCTGATCTACCAGCGCGTTCATGGCTTTCAGTAATTTACTGATGTCGTGAAAATGTAAGCCCGTTGTC
>CAZHQP010000351.1:0-2010 GCA_964534735.1 uncultured Roseivirgaceae bacterium | reverse complement strand
ACTTCATGTGCATCGGCTTTCTGCGTATGTTTTTTAACAATGTCGGCTCATCAAAAATGAAAAGGATATTTCCTTCGGTTGAATTTTTCCCAAGGAATGAAGCAAGCTTTACGCGCTGGGCTTCGCCACCGCTTAATGAGTTGGATGACTGACCAAGTTTCACATAGCCTAAGCCAACATCATTCAACGGAACGATCTTATCGTAAACTGGTTTTTTATCCTTAAAGAAATCAAGGGCATCTTCGATCGTCATGTCCAGAACATCGGCAATGTTTTTACCGTTGTATTCAACCTCTAAAGTTTCCTGCTTAAAGCGCTTGCCATGGCAGCTTTCGCATTCTAAATAAATGTCGGCCATGAACTGCATCTCAACCTTGATCTCACCTTCACCTTCGCAGGTTTCGCAACGTCCACCTTCAACGTTAAAAGAAAAATTAGAAGGTTTATAGCCGCGTTGTTTCGCCAAAGGCTGATCAGCATACAACTGACGAATGATGTCATACGCCTTCACATATGAGACAGGATTGGACCGTGATGATTTACCAATCGGGTTCTGATCCACAAACTCAACCTGGGTGATGCGCGAAACATCGCCATCCATCGAATCATATTTGCCCGGAGCTTCACCTACCGATCCGCTTAGGCGGCCAATAGCCGGATATAAAATTTTCTTAATCAACGTTGATTTTCCTGATCCGCTTACGCCTGTTACAACGGTAAGCGCACCCAACGGAAACTTCACGGTAAGATTTTTCAGGTTGTTTTCACGTGCACCTTTAATAGTGATATGATCTTTCCACTTTCTGCGTTTTGCAGGAACAGGTATAACTTCCCTGCCGCTTAAAAACTCCACGGTGTGAGAGTTTGTTTTACCATTCAGTTGTTTGATCGACCCCTGGAAGATCAACTCTCCGCCATGTGCACCCGCATCCGGACCGATATCAATGATCTCATCGGCTGCCCGCATGATCTCCTCTTCATGCTCTACTACAATAACAGTATTGCCCAGGTCACGCAATGATTTCAACACTTCAATCATGCGCGCAGTATCTTTTGGGTGCAAGCCGATGCTCGGCTCGTCCATAATGTACATCGAGCCAACTAAGGCACTTCCTAAAGAAGTGGCCAGCTTAATCCGTTGATATTCTCCCCCTGATAACGTTGCTGTAACCCGATTGAGTGTTAAATACCCTAACCCGACTTTATCCATATACTCGAGTCGTGATTTGATCTCGGTTAAAATTCGGTCGGAGATCTTTTTATCGTATTCCGGAAGTTTGAGTGTGTTGAAGAAGGCTAACGTATCTTCAATCGGCATGAGTACGATGTCGGTGATTGACGTGTTCGCGATCTTTACATACTGCGCATCTTTGCGAAGCTTCGTTCCACGACAATCCGGACAGGTTGTTCTTCCACGATAGCGCGAAAGCATTACCCGGTATTGAATTTTATAAGTCTTGGACTCTAAATATCTAAAGAATGCATGGATGCCTTCGAAGTACGAATTTCCGTTCCAAAGCAGCTCCTGTTCTTTCTGTGTCAATTCGTTATACGGCCGATGGATCGGAAAATTGAATTTAATACCGTTTTTCAGCAGCGGTTTCACCCATTCGCTCATAGCTTCCGAACGCCACGGGGCAATTGCGCCTTCATAGACCGATAAGGATTTATCCGGAATAACCAGGTCTTCATCAATGCCCAAAACTTTTCCAAAGCCCTCGCATGTACGGCACGCACCAAACGGATTGTTGAAGCTGAAGAAGTTTACCGAAGGCTCCGTGAATTGAATTCCATCCAGCTCAAAGCGATCAGAAAAATGTATGGGCTTTTGACCTTCAGCATAGACCAGGCACTCATCATTGCCTTCGTAAAAGGCAGTCTGCACCGAATCTGAAATCCGGAAAACGGTGTCCTCATCTTCTGCATTTACAGCAGCACGATCAATCAGGATCTCAATTTTATCCTTATCGGTGATTTTCTTCTTTGAATTGAGCAGTTCTTCAATAAACT
>CAZHQP010000350.1:0-3039 GCA_964534735.1 uncultured Roseivirgaceae bacterium | reverse complement strand
TTTTATCCCATTTCAGATTTTGAGACGGGGTAAACACTTTCCGCATTTCGCGCTCCCGCTCAAGCCGGGTTGCTCGGATCTCTTCTTTTTCTTCAAAGCGTCTTTTGTCAAACCTTATTTTCTGTTCCTCACGCTTCTTGCCATACTTGCTGTCGATTTGTTTAATAGAAGCGTATTGACCATCATCAAGCGCCAGCTCGCGCTTCATCCTTTCAAAACCGCGGTCTACTGGTTTGCGTGAGTCGCGGGTAACCTGCTGCGCAAACATGGTTGTGCTGATCATCATCCCAACCATCACTAACAAACGTGTTTTCATAATCATTTTGTTTTTTCATGATTAGATTCAAGAAGCGATCCAAAGTTTAATAGTTGAATGTTAATTATGGTTAATGTTGGCCAGTAAAACGAAAAGGCTGCAAAGGCAGCCTTTTCACTAAAATCATTGATTTAATCAGGCGTTAACCTCAACACTATCCTTCTCACCAATCTGCTGGCGCCACATGGCATAGTACAGCCCTTTCTCGGCAAGCAGTTCTTCGTGCCTTCCTGATTCGATTACGTTGCCGCGTTCCAACACAAAAATGCGATCAGCATGCATGATGGTTGACAAGCGGTGAGCAATCAGAATTGTAATGTGATCTTTAACAACCGATACCTCACGAATCGTTTCTGTAATCTCCTCCTCTGTAATTGAATCCAATGAAGAAGTGGCTTCATCAAATACTAAAATATCCGGCTGACGGAGCAGTGCGCGCGCAATTGAAAGTCGTTGCTTCTCTCCTCCTGAAACTTTTACACCCCCCTCACCAATTATGGTATCCAAACCTTTATCGGCCCGCTCAAGCAACGATTGACACGCTGCCTTCTTCAGAACTGTTAAACACTCTTCATCGGTAGCGTCCGGTCGTACAAACAACAGGTTTTCACGAATCGTACCGGAGAATAATTGAGTGTCCTGCGTTACAAATCCAATCTTATTCCGTAAGTCGTTCAAATCAATTTCTGTACTGGATATACTATTATAGAGAATCTTTCCCTCTTTAGGTGGATATAATCCTACCAACAGCTTAACCAAAGTTGTTTTACCAGAGCCTGATGGCCCTACAAAGGCAATGGTTTGCCCGTTATTGGTTGAAAACGAAATACTGTTCAGCGCATTGCCGCGTGCCGACTGATGCCTGAAGCTTACCTTCTCAAAGCTCAGGTTGGTAATGCGGCCAACATGGATAGGATTTTTCGGTTTGTCTTCTTTCGGCAGACTTAGAATTCGGCTAAAGTTAAGCAATGAAACTTCTGCTTCACGGTATGCAATGATAACGTTGCCCAATTCCTGTAACGGCCCAAACAGGAAGAATGAATAGAAAAGAAACGTAAAATATTTACCGGCCGAGATATCGTTGTCGAAAATTAACAACAATAAAATAACCACCATTACGCTTCGCACAAAATTCACCGTAGTGCCTTGTAAAAAGCTCATACCACGAACGTACTTTACTTTTTTTAATTCAAGTCCGAGAATTTTATAAGTCGTGTTATTTAAGCGGTTAATTTCCTGGTTAGCCAAACCGAGGCTTTTTACCAATTCAATATTGCGCAACGATTCTGTTGTCGATCCGGCTAACGCAGTTGTTTCCTTGACAATGCTTTTTTGCACAACTTTAATTTTGCGGCTGAGCAGCCAGCTTGTTAAGGCGATAATCGGAACGGCCGCAAAATAAACCAGCGTGACCTTATAACTCACACTTAATGAGTAGACGGTTACGAATACAAGTCCAACCAGGCTTGCAAATAATACACTGATAAAAGATGTAATAAACTTTTCAGAATCGGTTCTTACTTTTTGCAGTATACCCAGCGTTTCACCGCTGCGCTGATCTTCAAATGTCTGGTAAGGCAACTCCAGTGAATGCTTGAGTCCATCCGCATACATTTTAGCTCCCAGTTTTTGCACGACAATGCTTGTAAAATAGTCCTGCAAATTTTTTGCGATCCTGGATACCATAGCAGCCCCAATCGCTAACCCAACGAGGTACAGAATTCCTTTGATAAAATCGGCCCGGGAAAGCAAATCCTTTCGCTCAATAAAGTTGTCAACAATTTTACCGGTTATGTGAGGGTCCAGCAGCGAGAAAACTTGGCTAATAGCGGCCAGGAACAACGCGAGCGCAATCAGGCCTTTATAATTTTTTAAGTAACTGAGAAGTATTTTCATTGGATTCGGGTATTCCGGTACTCTTTTCAGAGTCAGGGAATGATTGATTATAATGCGAAAGATTAAGGATTCGGGGCTTAAAAAAGTTCCGGGGCGCTATTTACAAATAAATTTACCGGTCTGTAGGAGTTAGTCCTATGCGGACAAACATTTTAAAAAAGCGCATCATATTTTTGCGGCACAAACCATGATCCGGCAATACAAAGATTTGATTCTTCAGGCCTATGAGGCTTTTAATGAACGCAATTTTTCCCTTGTGCTTTCGCTGATGCATCCTGCCGTGAGCTGGCCAAACGAGTGGAAAGGCGGAAGACTTACCGGTCAGGCTGAAATTGGAGCGTATTGGGCGAAACAATTTGAAGTTCTCAATCCAACGATAACTCCCTTGTCCATCCGGGAACGGAAAGGCGGGCAAATTGAAGTTCAGGTGCATCAGTTTGTAAAAGACCTTGCCGGCAGTACGCTTGCAGACAACCACGTGCTCCATGTGTATACAATGGAAGATGGACTCATCAAAAACATGCAGATTGAGCAGGTTGCTGAGTTGGTGTAACGATGCAGTAATTCTTCGTTCTATTCTCCGGGGTGATAGGTTCTCTCCGCATGGTTTAACACATCCTTTTTATAAAACCATGCGTCTTTAAATTTACCGTTTGTATAGAGCTTACTTTGGTCCATGTAGTGAGTGGACGTTCTGCTTCCGCTTTGTCCAAAAGGAAGGATCGATACCGATTTAACTCCGTTTTCACCAAACGCAATGGCGCTTACGTAACTGTTTCCATGTGAGCCATACCAGCGTTTATTTTTATTTGCCGGAGACATTCTGC
>CAZHQP010000349.1:0-3041 GCA_964534735.1 uncultured Roseivirgaceae bacterium | reverse complement strand
GTGGGTTACATTCTGCTTGCATTTGTTGCGCAACCGCAAAACTCCTCTTCAACTGTATTCTTTTATCTGGCTGCCTATTCAGTGGCTTCCATAACTTCATTTGCAGTATTACTTCAAATCGAAAAACTGAATTCAGGCACCGAGATTCTTCAGTTTAACGGCTTATTTAAGCGGAGCCCCTTCCTGGCAGTTTCCATGACGATCGCATTATTGTCGTTAGCAGGAATTCCGCCATTGGCTGGATTCTTTGGAAAATACATGGTATTTGTTCAAGCCATCGACCGGGGAATGATTTCTCTCACTATCCTAGCAATCATAACTTCTCTTATCGGAGCGTATTATTATTTCAAGGTGATCATTGCCATGTTCCTGCAGGAACCTGCCGGAGATGTAGTTCCGGTATCTTTATCGCAGAAAGTCCTTATTGCAATCCTCGTTGCAGGAATGTTTGTGCTCTCAATTTTCCCGGATTACGTGCTTTCTTTGGTTTGAACCTAAAGTGCTTGAATCTGAGGATTTTAATTAGTATTTTCATAGACCTGTTAAACTCTTGCCACTATGAAATACGTTCAGGATATCCTCAAAACGAAGGGTAGCGTTGTTTACTCTGTTGATCCCAATGTTATGGTGTATGCCGCGATCGAGCAGATGTGCGATCGAAACATTGGCGGTTTAATGATTGTTGAAAGCGGTAAGCTTGTCGGAATTTTTACGGAACGCGACTATGCCCGAAAGCTTATCTTAAAGGGTAAATCTTCAAAAGACACACCGATAAAGGATCTGATGACTCCGAATCCTTTTACCGTTACTCCGCAAAGCAGCATTGAAGACTGCATGAAATTGATGGCAGGGAAACATATTCGTCATTTACCGGTTGAAGAAAACGGGAAGCTCATTGGAATGATCTCGATCGGGGATGTTGTGAAGCACATCATCGAAGATCAGAAGTCTACGATCGAGCACTTGGAACAGTATATTGCCGGACAATAATCTTAGTCTTACTACAATAATTCCCGAAAGTCTGCGACTTTAGCAGGAGTGAAGGTTATTAGAAAAATCCTGAAGGGAATTTTAATTACGGTCGTTTCCCTGGCCCTTGTTATTATTGTAGCCATGCAACACAGCTCATTCGGAAAATTACCTTCAGGCGAACGCCTGGAGCGCATTAAGAAATCGCCCAACTATAAAGACGGAAGCTTTCAGAACCTGGCTAAAACAGAAATGCTGGCTGAAGGTGCTTCATACCCGAAGATGATTATTGATTTCTTCAGCAAGGGTATTGATCGCGAACCTGTTGATACATTACCTTCCATTAAGACTGATTTGAAATTATTACCGGCAGACAAAACATCGCTTGTTTGGTTTGGACATTCATCGTATTTCATCAAGATCAATGGGAAGACAATTCTGATTGATCCGGTATTCAGTGAGCGCGCATCACCGTTTCAGTTTATCGGTAAGAAAGCATATCCAATCCAGACTCCATATACGCTGGATGATTTCCCGGAGCGTATTGATCTTGTAATCCTTACGCATGATCATTACGATCACTTGGATTACAATACAATTAAAGAGCTTCATCCGCGCGTTAACCAGTTCTATGCATCACTGGGTGTAGGCTCGCATCTGGAATATTGGGGAGTTGCTCCTGAAAAGATCACGGAGTTTGACTGGTGGGATAAAAAGGAATTTGAATCTGGTTTTGAGATCATTGCAACTCCCGCAAGGCATTTTTCCGGCCGGGGTCTGAAACGCAATCAAACTATCTGGAGCTCTTTCGTATTAAAAACTGATTCGGCCTCCATTTATATAGGTGGTGACTCAGGTTACGACTCAGCTTTTGCCGCCATTGGTGATAAATATGGTCCGTTTGATCTGGCATTATTGGAATGCGGTCAATACAATACCATGTGGCCAAACATTCATATGATGCCCGAGGAAGTAGCCCAGGCTGCCGTTGATTTGAAAGCAAAGGTTTTCATGCCGGTACACTGGAGTAAATTCACACTTGCCTTGCACCGTTGGAAGGAGCCAATTGAACGAACAACAAAAGCAGCAGAAGCGCTAGGGCAAAATCTTACAACTCCGATGATTGGTGAACCAGTTGTTTTGGGAAGTGAGCTTCCGAAAAAGCGTTGGTGGGAAAATTTGAAATGACGAATATCAAAAATTTAGAATGACGAATTTGAATGGTGCTTATTCGAAATTCGTCATTCGGCATTCGTGATTAAATTGAATCAACTTCTTTAATAACAATCTTCTCCATTGTATCGCCTGCACGGTTCTGGTCGATAACATCAAGACCTTCATAAACCTTTCCGAATACTGTATGATTTCGGTCTAAGTGCTTGGTTGTATCGCGCGTGTGGCAAATAAAGAATTGTGATCCACCTGTGTTTCTTCCTGCATGTGCCATTGAGAGAACCCCGCGATCATGATATTGATTGTTTCCGGTTAGCTCACAATCAATTTTGTAACCCGGACCTCCATTGCCTATCCCGTTCGGGCATCCACCCTGAATCATAAAATTTGGAATAACCCGATGGAAGATTAATCCATCATAAAAATTGTGCTCGGCCAGATCAACAAAGTTTTTCACAGTTTTAGGAGCATCTTCTTCGAAGAATTGAATCTTCATCACGCCCTTTTTTGTGTGTATTTCAGCTATTTTCATTCGTCAATATTAAAATTTTGTGCAAAAGTAACAGACAGGTGTTTTGAAAGCTAATTTTGATTCATGATTAAGTGTGTAACGGGCAAGAAGGCTTATCAGACTCAGGAGCTTGCGGAAGAAGCCTTGATTGGCGCTCATACAAGATTTGAGTATAAAAGGGATCAGGGGCCTCTTGCGGTGTATGAATGTTCAGATTGCGGATATTATCATCTGACGTCCCGTGGGCCTATAAATCCAAAACTTAAACAACAGTTGGATACCGGGGAAATTGATCGCCAGAAACGTGCAGATGAATGGGTAAATAAACTGAAGCATAAACGATAGGAAGTTGACTATTTGTTTAAATTTAACGTACGGATTGAATCCT
>CAZHQP010000348.1:0-3041 GCA_964534735.1 uncultured Roseivirgaceae bacterium | reverse complement strand
GCGCGTGCATCTGCGGCCTTCCCCGAAATTAAAAACTTAAGCGCAGCAACATAATCGAGTAGTATCCTTAGCGGCAACTTCCAGACCAGACTACGCGTGCTCCAGTGTTTGTATACCAGACTTAAACCATTACGGAAATTATAATACGTTTTACGGGGATTTGATTTTGAAAGCGTTCCGCCACCTACATGAAATACATGACTCGTTCCGCAATAGTAAACTTTATGCCCCGCTCGCTGAACCTTCCAGCACAAATCGATCTCTTCCATGTGAGCAAAGAAATCTTCATCCAGTCCGCCTAGTTTATGGTAGACGGATGAGCGAATAATAAGACATGCTCCCGTTGCCCAGAACACTTCGCGGGTATCGTTGTATTGAGCGGTATCTTTTTCAGTTATGTCAAATAGCCGTCCGCGGCAAAATGGATAGCCCAACGAATCTATAAATCCGCCAGCAGCGCCTGCATATTCAAAATGATCTTTATCATTGTAGGATAAAACTTTAGGCTGTGCGGCTGCGATCTCAGGAGAAGAATCCAATAATTGAACTAATGGTTCCAGCCAGTTGGGGGTAACTTCAACATCCGAATTGAGTAATACATAGTATTCAGCTTCAACCTGTTTTAAGGCTCTGTTGTATCCGCCACAAAATCCATAATTGTTATCAAGACGTATAAGCTCAACGCCCGGGAATTTTTGTTTGAGCAGATCAACAGACAGGTCGGTAGAGGCATTATCGGCTACAACAATCTTCGCATTACCCGAGTGTTCAGTAACAACAGGCAAGAATTCCCGCAGGAATTTCTCACCGTTATAATTCAGGATAACAACTGCTGTCTTGGTCAAGGCTTGAGGAATCTTATATCTTAAGTCTAATGTCTTAAGTCTTTTACTGGCCCATCAAACTACTTAAATCCATACCCGGAATGTTTGGGATCAATCCATCAGTAGCTTTTCGCATCTCTTCTTTTGCTAATCCATCAACTTCTTCCGATGCCTTATTAACAGCGGCTACGACCAAATCCTGAATTAGGATCTTATCATCGGCCTTCAGAATCGTTGGATCAATTTCAAGCGCAACAAGTTGCTTCTTACCATTGACGGTTGCTTTCACCATTCCGCCACCCGATTCGCCACTGGCAGATATATTTATAAGATTGTCCTGGGCTTGCTTCATGCGGGTCTGCACCTCTTTCATCTTGCCCATCATTTTCATCATGTCAAACATATGCGTGATTTTTTAAATCAGAATTGAATTGCTGTGCAAGATACACTTTATCACTGCTTTTTGCGAAGCAGCATAACCGAACCGTCCCGTTTGAAAATACGTCCGGTCTTATCTTTGAGAGTAGCGGTAAATGTATACGTTCCTTCCGGCTGCGATGTTCCGTTAAATTTTCCGTCCCAGCCTTTTAATAAATCGGTGGTTGAAAAAATCATCTCGCCCCAGCGGTTGAAAATTTTCATTTCAAAGCTATCAATAAATTCTTCGGTTACAAAAACCTTAAAAGTCTCATTTTCTGCGGGCCCCTGGCCATCCGGGGTGAAAGCTTTTGGGTAGGCAAAGCGTAGCTTTCTGACAGCATTAATCTCGTTCGATACGGACTCATCATTTGCCCCGTCATTCGGGATGGCATGAACCACATACCGATAGCCCTGATCGGTTAAGTCATTATCAATGTACGTGGTTCCCAATCCGGTGTTGATTGTCTCAACCAGGTTGCCTGCGAGATCGAACTTACTCAGCTCATAATGATCTACGCCTCCTGACCAGCCGGTGTAAGCGCTCCAGGAAAGATCCAGTTGATTCTGGGTTCCACTTGTATAGGTGAGAATTATGGGACACGCAAAAAGTCCCGGCAGACTTTGGTTGTTGCAGAGATCGGTATAATCAATCCGGTAACAATAATTATTGGAGATAGAATAATCATTATCCGTGAATTGCGTAACGGTAACTCCATCTTCCAGTAAGGTAACGGCTCCGCCACCCGATTGTCTGAATGCCGAATAGGTGGTGGCTGCAAAAGTTGCGTCTGGCAGCCACCGCAGTTCAACGCTTCCTCCATTTACGATGGAAGAGACGTTATTAATGGGTGTCGGTACATCGGTTGATATTGCTGTTATGCATCGCTCTGCTGAAATACTTGTGCCGCCCGCATAATTGGAGATCACTTCATAGCAGTACTGGATCCCGCAATCAACATCATTATCAACGTAGGGAAAAGCAACTGCTGTTGCCAGAAAAACTCCATCCCGGTTAATTGTAAAATTATTGATCCCGGCAGGTGAAGTTGTTAACGTGAGTTGGTTTGCATTGTTTTGGGCCGTAACATCCAGTACAGAGCTTGAAATAGTGGGGGAGTAATTAACTGTTCCGGTGCATGGATCGACAGATCCGACCTGGAAACGATAAAAATTGAGATCAGTATCCAGTCCCGACACGTTTACCGTATTGGCATCGTGCAAGCTTTGAAGATTTTGAAAGCTTCCGTTATTCAATGCAATCTCTACCCTGTATAAAATATTTGGCAACGTTGTTAATTGTAAATCGATTACCGAGTTGCCGGTAACGGCTACCTGATCGATATCCGGTGCCGGAAGTGTGGCTCTCATCGTTACAACTTTGGTTGCAGGTGGTGTACAGTTATCGGCAGCGTTCGAATTCTTACCACGAACACGGATGGTTTTATTTCCCGCTGAACCATAGTTATGATTGTCTATTGCCAATGCACCTCTTGGAACTTCTACTTCAGGCGTTGCATCGTTGTAATTGATAATGTATGACTCGTAATCGGTATCGGTAACCTTTACCTGAACGGCATTGCCACTGCAGGTATAGATATCAAATGCGGGTTGAACATTAGGAAATACCGTTACCTGGATAATATCCGGACCAACCGTTTGATAGTTTATACTGAGCGTGTAGGTTCCGGGAGTCGTGTACACGTGACTAAAAACTCCGTCATCCTGATTGTCGGGTGTTCCATCACCCCATTTGATGCGGCACGCTGCGGGACCTGACCCACAAAATTTTCCCGGGAT
>CAZHQP010000347.1:1236-3059 GCA_964534735.1 uncultured Roseivirgaceae bacterium | reverse complement strand
TTTCTGGCGTACATCTACAGGGTTAGAGATAGATTTTATTCTTTATGGCAAAAATATGGGTCGAAGGTTTTGGCTATCTTTTAACGTTTATTGGCGTTATTTCTGCCGCTTTAACCATTACGCAAAAAGAATACCTGATGAACTTCATTGGGTGGTTAATTATTATGTGGCGTTCATTATTTACCGAGGGGGATTATATTGAGATCGGTAAATACTGTGGTTATGTGAAGCATATTGGCCCTTTGTATTTCTCGCTAGAAGAGGCCAGTGAATTGTTGTGGGGCGATAAAACGGGCCGTACGATTAAAATACCTAATAGTTTGGTTTCAAATCATCCCATTGTGAATTACACCTTAGATCGTGCCTTTATCGAAGGGAAAAGCTCTTTTACGTTTACTTTTGGTTCATCATTAGAGCGCATTCAAGATCTGATTGAAAAAATTGAACACGAAACCGATAAGTTGCTGACGCATTTACATGCGGGTTGGACTAAAAAGCAGCAGAGCGAATTTGAGTATTTAAAACGCAATGCTCAGCATAAAGCGAACTTCATATTGCGTGTTCAGCAAGATAGGCCGCTTGGTTTACAACTTAGGGTTCGCTTTTTATCACTGCGTAAAGATCAAAAGGCTATCGAAGATAAGATCGCAAGCATTGTTATGAGCTATGTCAACGAGGAATCTGAAATAGCCTTGAGTTTGGCGACTTAAGACTACCTTGTTGTTACCAAGCTACAGGTAAATGATGAATACCATATAAACCCGCATTGGTATTCATCTTAATTGTTTCGGGTGGAACAGCTAATCGTAAGCTTGGAAACCGCTTAAATAGTGCTGTGTAGCCGATGCGCATTTCAATACGTGCTAAATGCATGCCCAAACAATAATGTACACCATACCCAAATGCAAAATGGTTACAAGCAGGGCGCTGAATGTCGAGTGTATTGGCGGCTGCAAATTGTGAGGGATCTCTGTTTGCGGCAGGTAACGAGAGTGTGAGGCTTTCTCCAGCTTTGATAAGATGGCCATCTAATTCCACATCCTCCAAAGGTGTTCTGGGGACGCCAAATTGGAAAATAGTTAAATATCGCAACAACTCTTCAACGGCATTATCAATCAGCATTGCGTCATTTTGTAATACGCTTAATTGCGATGGATTATTTAGAAGTGCATAAGTACCCAGGGCAAGCATGCTAGTCGTCGTTTCATGTCCTGCAGTAAGCAGAAGCACGCCAACGCCAGCGAGCTCTTCATCAGTGAATTCATTTTGATGAATGAGTTCACTTAATAGATCTTCACTTAATTGATTGCGTTTTTGCCGAACTAAGCTTAGTAGAAAATCAGTAAGGTAATCCATGGATTTTTCAGCTTCAGCAGCACTAACATCCAGGCTAAAAAGATCAGCACTATTTTGTTGAAATTCTCGACGATGCTCATACGGGACCCCGAGCAATTCACAAATCATCATTGATGGTACCGGTAAAGCAAAGTGTTCAACGAGATCGACAACGGGTGCCATTGTTTCCATTATATCGAGCTGATTTTGAACAACTTGCTCAATACGAGGCGTCATTTCTTTTATTCTGCGCATACAGAGTAGATGTGAAAGCGCGCGTCGAAAACGTGTATGATCTGGTGGATCCATATCAACTAACCAGCCTGGTAATGCTGGACGTCCGTAGAAAGGGTCGATACCGGGTCTGCTGACAGGAGCGCGTTTGAATTCTGAACGAGCACTAAAGCGGTCGTCGGTTAGAACCTTGCGCACGGTTGCATGGCCTGTTACCAGCCAGCCAAGATGCCCATCAGGATAGACGAGCCGGT
>CAZHQP010000347.1:868-1226 GCA_964534735.1 uncultured Roseivirgaceae bacterium | reverse complement strand
CTGATTGACTGAGTTCCATGAGATCGACAGGAGGATCGAAGGGATGGTTTCTTGCACAGGTTAACGTGAAAGGGCGGAGTGTGCTAATAAGTTGTTCGTTTTTAATCATTGTCGCGCGTTATCATTAATGCAAATTAGCTAACCAAATAGATATCAAAATGTTGATGTTTATCGTCGGCGCGAGATGTTAACATAGCGCCGCGAATTTTGACCATCAATAAAACCGAAAGGAATAAACAACAATGCCAAGGTTACTGGTTGCTAATGACTGTCCTGAACAGGTTTTTGGATGCAACATTGAGTTTAGCCAAGGGTTAGCAATATGGGCGCAGCGGATTCTCTGGCAGATAGAGAATGA
>CAZHQP010000347.1:0-831 GCA_964534735.1 uncultured Roseivirgaceae bacterium | reverse complement strand
GCAGCGCTGGTAATCTCAGTGCTGATAGAATCAGGAATATTGCCCTTTGTGAGGAAGTGAAAAAGGCGCTCTCTGGCCGTCATTTAAAATCAGTGCTTCCACTTACTCCGGACACATCCATTGTTGCGCTAGCTCGCTTGTTAGAAGCTGAGCAGGGTGTTCCCGGCGCGGCATTTGCAAGTCAAGGTGGTGGTGATCTAGCAAATAGTAAGATTATATTTAGAGCCATTGCAGCAGGAAACCAGGTTCCCATTCCCAAAGGCGCTGTTGTCAACGATCCCGTCGTTGCAGAAGAGCTATTAGTCAATATGCTTTTGCATGAAGGCGTTTCCGTCATCGTTAAAAAGGACTTTGGACAGGGCTGTAGAGGAAATGAAGTGCTCAGTTCAGTTGAAGGCATTAAGCCAAATGGCGGAAGACGAAGCTACGTGTTATCCAGTCGATCTGCCATTAAGATCTACCTTGACGAGAACTGGAGCTGGTTAACAAATGGTGGACATCATAGTTTTGTCGTGGAACGCTATTTTCCTGACAGTATGGCCATTTTTGCAGAGTTTGATCTAAACGATGATGGTGTCCAGTTTGCGGGTATTGGCGAAATGCTAGCAGCACCTATTGCCGATGGCCAAGTGATTCCACCTCTGGGCTTATCTCCAACAACAGTGGCTGAAATTGTAGATGGTGGTCGTCGTTTATCTCAAGCGCTGCATGCGACAGGCTACCGTGGCATGTTGAGTGCTGATGCGATTGTGACCCCAGATGCAGAAGTCATGTTTAGTGAATACAATGGTCGGATCACAGGTTCAACCCATATTTATTCGGTGGTTGGAG
>CAZHQP010000346.1:0-3087 GCA_964534735.1 uncultured Roseivirgaceae bacterium | reverse complement strand
AACCGATGTCTTTATTGCTTAACGGAACAATTGGGCGCGCGAGATAAATTTGCTTGAACTCCCTTTTCTGCTCAAGCGCTCCTGCCAGCGCAAGCAGGGTCTTACCGGTTCCGGCTACACCCTGAATAGAAACCAGCTTGATCTCAGGCTTCATCACCGCATGGATTGCAAAGGTTTGCTCTGCATTACGCGGCTTGATGCCATAAACCGAACGCTTTTCAACTTGCTCGATCATTTCGTTGGCCGGGTTGTAGTAGGCCATGGCCGATTTCTTGCCGCTTTTTAAAATGTAGAAGTGATTCTTCTCCGGCTCCAGCTTTCCCAGGATATCTTTCGGAGGACAATAGCCTTTATCATATAAGAGGTTGATCATGTTTGAATCAACATCTTCAATAACGGTGCGGCCTGTATACAGCGAAGAGATATTCTGGATCTTACCGGTTGTATAATCCTCGGCCAGCAGCCCAAGGGCCATCGCCTTCAGACGCAGGTTAACATCTTTTGAAACGAGAATGACCTTTCTGCCTTTTTCTTCGCGCTTGAGCGACAAAGCTGCATTAAGAATGCGGTGGTCGGGCTTGTCTTCATTGAAAACTTTATTCGCGTCCAGCGAATCTGTTCCCCCTGTGTCCATGATCACCTTAAAATTACCTCTGGTTTTACCGTTGAGCGGATTCCAGTTGTGAAGCATCTGGCCTTTGGCCAGCTTATCCATCAGGCGAATAAACTCACGCGCTTCAAAATTTTTGGTATCGTTGCCTTTCTTGAAATTATCGAGCTCTTCGAGAACTGTGATCGGGATTCCTATATCGTGTTCGGCAAAATTGAGGATGGAATTGTGTTCATAAATAATTACAGAAGTATCCAGCACGAAGATCTTCTTCTCCTTTTGGGCTTTCGACATACTACACAAAGAACTTGGTTAGTTAAATGTAACGAAAACCAATCCGAACTTGAAAGAGGACGAAAAGTGAATTTTTTTTCTACCTTTATCGGCCCCGTATTACGTAAGTATTATGTGAGGTTACAACACTGTGTCAGGTTGAGCTTGTCGAAACCTGATTCGTAAAACGCTTCGACAGGCTCAGCGTGACAATGGGATAAGCTCAGACGACAGAATATCAACGCTTTCTTCCGCCACCCAACGCTTCGTCATCATCATCCTCGTCTTCTGAAAAGTTTTTCGGTAACGTGAACATGCTGCTGAGCAGATCTTTGAATTGATTTCCGGCTGTTAAATTATGCTTGCTGATCTGGCTGTATTCTGCCAGTCCGTGCAATGCAAATTCCATCAGGAAAAGCTTGACGGCATCGGGCTGACCTTTGTGAAGGTCCTTGACCAGTTCCGTTAACCCGGGAACACTCTTTAATGCCTTTTCGAATTCCTGCTGGCTCATGTCGTGCAGCAAATCAATTTTGTTGCCTTCGCTGAACCAGTCGGTAACTTTTTTATACGGACTTTTTTCTTTCTGCTTTCTGAATTTTTCAGGGTCAGTAAAATAATTCAGGAACTGGGTACGGATCGCTTTGCCAATTAAATTCTGCGCAACAATACCCGGCCCTTCCTGCTCGCCTTCATAAACCAATTCTACCTTTCCGGTAATGGCCGGCACCACTCCGATAAAATCGCTCACCCGGATCGAAGCATTTTTCTCACCATTCAGAATGCTTCTGCGCTCGGCAGCAGCAACCAGATTTTCATACGCAGAAATTGTCAAGCGTGCGGATACCCCGCTCTTTGCATCAATGAACTCACTCTTGCGGGCTTCGAAGGCGATTTGCTCAATCAGGTCTTTCGCGATCTCATGAACGGTAATGGATTTTTGCTCAGGCTTAAGATTGGCTTCCTGTTGTGTAATGCGCTTACCGATATCCAGTGTTTTCGGATAGTGCGTAATGATCTGGCTGTCGATCCGGTCTTTTAAGGGAGTAACAATGCTGCCCCGGTTTGTATAATCTTCCGGGTTAGCGGTGAACACGAATTGAAGATCAAGTGGCATTCGAATCTTAAATCCTCTGATCTGGATATCGCCTTCCTGTAAGATGTTAAACAATGCCACCTGAATTCGGGCCTGTAAATCAGGCAACTCATTGATCACAAAAATGCTTCGGTTTGATCGCGGAATCAATCCAAAGTGAATAACACGTTCATCGGAATACGGAAGTTTTAATGACGCTGCCTTGATCGGATCAACATCCCCAATCAAATCGGCAATGGAAACATCGGGAGTAGCAAGCTTTTCAGAATAGCGTTCATCGCGATGCAGCCAGGTAATCGGAGTATTGTCACCGAACCCGGCAAGTTTGTCTTTTGCATACCGCGATAACGGTGCAAACGGATCGTCATTTAATTCTGAGCCTTCTACAATCGGAATATATTCATCAAGCAAATGAACCATCAATCGGGCTAACCGGGTTTTTGCCTGGCCGCGCAAGCCCAGCAAGTTTACATCGTGGCCGGCAAGAATGGCACGTTCCAGATCGGGGATAACGGTTTCTTCATACCCCCAGATGCCGGCAAATACGGTTTCCTTCTTTTGTAGTTTCTTAATTAAGTTCTCACGAAGCTCGGCTTTGATGGATTTTGATTGATAACCGGAAGCCTTGAGCGCTCCAAAGGTTTTAGGGAAATTTGATTTTGTCATGAGTGTTGTTCTGCAGCGTGTTAGCTACTTATAGAGATTTACGTCTGTTCTTTTTAAAGTCTTCAAATACAAGATTGCCAAGCCCTTCCAGTCCGCTGTAGTATGCATTTCCGTTATTCACTTTGGTGAATTCGCGTACGAATGATTTTAAATAGGGATCGGTTGCAATCATAAATGTTGTTACCGGGATCTTCAGTTTTTTAAGCTGGGCGGCAAGTGTATACGTTTTGTTTAAAATCTTTGGATCGAGCCCAAAGCTGTTCTTGTAATATTTAATTCCTTCTTTCAGGCAAGTGGGCTTGCCATCGGTGATCATGAACATCTGCTTGTTTGGATTTTTTCTTCTTCGAAGAATATCCATGCCAAGTTCCAGTCCGGCAACGGTGTTGGTGTGATACGGCCCAACCTGCACGTATGGTAAATCTTTTATTTCAATCTGCCA
>CAZHQP010000345.1:0-3115 GCA_964534735.1 uncultured Roseivirgaceae bacterium | reverse complement strand
ATTGTCTTTGGATTGATCAAAAGCAAGCTTACCGGGCAGCCGCTCTTCAAAGGAGCGTTGCGGGTTGCGCTGGTAGGAGCCCTTGCTGCAGCTGCAGCATTTGGCATTGCCAAGCTGATCGCCTGAAATTTTATTAAGCAATATAAAACTAAAGAGCCGGTTTTACTGTCTTGAGGGTGTGGGGCGAATCATAATCAGAACAATTGCTGTTTCTGCATTACTGTTACTTTTTATAGTGGATGTCTTTTCGCAAAAGACTACCAAAGTTATTGTCGTTGATTCGCTTTCCTTTGAAGCGCTGCCCGCAGTTTTCATTCGGGTTAAGAATGGCAAAACTTCCTTCATGGCCGACCCGACAGGCATCGTAACCATCAAAACAAACCCAGCTGATACACTCGTGCTTTCACACATCGGGTATTATGAAGTAACCATTCCGTTGTTCTTCGAGGAAGAAGCCATTATGGTTCGCATGCGGCCCAAGATTACAGTACTGGATGAGGTAGTGATTTCTTCCCGAAAGCTTTACCCGAACGAGCTTAATCCAAGAGTAAGCCGCGTTCCGCAAACAAGAACCGTTTGGAATTCTCTGAATCAGCCCTGGGAATATTTTAACAGGCGTGAAAAAGAAAAGCGAAAGCTGGTTAAGCTGATGCAGGAGAATGACCGTATCAAAACGTATATGGAAGTGATTACCGATCCTTCCGTTAAGGATGAGCTCATGGAAGATTATGAGGTAGCAGAAGATGACTATTATGCGATCCTTGCAAAATTCAATCAGCAGAAGTTACCGGTGATCTATTCAAACGATTCGCAGAAAATCATTGACGCATTACACGAGTTCTTCGAAAAGGAAACTCAGTAATTATTTCTTGCTTGCGTTGAAAAGCTTTTCTTTCTCTTCCTTGGTTAAGCTTTCGTAACCACGGTCCGAGATCTTATCAAGAATGGCATCGATCTCTGTTTGAGAGGCTTTGCCTGGAGTGTTTGGAGTTTTCTTAACAGTGCGCTCGTCACTTCGATAAGAAACTTTTACTTTCGGCTTGCTCTTAAAAAGATTTTTGAACCAATCGAGCGTAACGGTAATCCACATCCCCCAATTGACTCCCGCCTGCAGTTGCTTGATGTAAACAAAACCAATTAACGCTCCGCCTAAGTGCGCAAGATTGCCACCCGCATTTATTTGTGTAGTACCTAAATAAGAAACTATAACATAAAAGGCAGCTATATATTTAATTTTAACAGGGCCCAGGAATAAAAGATGAAAAGAATAATTCGGTAAAAGTGTTGCCACCGCAACCATAACTGCAAAAACTGCCGCAGAGGCTCCAACCATTCCAGGGCCTCCGGAGCGCTCTATAAAAAAAGGCACTGTATTGAACATTAGCAGGTAAAATAATCCTCCAGCCAATCCACCTAATACATACACTGAAACAAGCTTATCACTGCCCAGGTATTCAACAAATAACTTTCCGAACCAGTAAAGACCTAACATGTTAAAAAGGATATGGAAAATATCCCATCTGCTGTGCGCGAACATGTATGTTATTAATGTCCACGAACGCGTTAGGTATTCAGTCCAGGTGGGAGGAATGGTAAACTGCTTATAAATGAAATCAGGAATAGCTGGAGATTGAGAGATCAGTCCAATAACGGAGATAAATCCAATCACCAAAAAAACCACCACGTTAATGATGATCAATTGCGCAAGCGCATTGTTTTGTCGTTGAAAAGCACTTTTAAATTCGTCAAACATATTGGTGACTTAATACCTCCCCTGACTTCTCCAAAAAAGGATCAAAACAATGGCGACCACAATTCCTCCCAAATGTGCGAGGTGTGCAACGCCATCACTGCCTCCGCTTAGCGGACCAAAGCTGTTGATAATGGCCATCATTCCTAAGAACAACACGACATACTTTGCTTTTACATTCAGTACAAAAAACAGCCGCACCTCCATTTCCGAAAATATAATTCCAAAAGCGGTAAGCACTCCGTACACTGCTCCCGATGCTCCATACATAATTGAATTTGACTCAGGTCCCAGCGCCAGGTTCATCAGCATATAAAAAACTCCCGCTCCTACTCCCGCAGCCATATAAAAGAAAAGGAATTTCTTCTGTCCCCAGTATTCTTCAAGGATTGGCCCTGAAAACGCCAGCAAAATCATATTCCAGAAAATATGCCCGAATCCACCATGCGCAAACATGTAGGTAAATAATTGGTAGGGTTTAAAATGCGGGCTTCGAATATCGAACAAGCCAATGTAATTCGTCAGGATGGGAATGATCCATTGTAAAACGAATACAATGACGTTAATGATGATCAGGTTACGGATGACTGGAGAAAGTCTTAACATTAAATTTCAATTTGTAGTGCTATAGACGGTTAAAGTAGCTTTCAAGTTTACCGAGCTCAAAAATATAAAATGTCGGTTTGCCTTCCGGGGAATAATTCGGGGTTTTGCATAAAAAAAGGCTGTTCAGCAGTTCCTGCATTTCTTCCCGTTCCAGCTTTTGGCCGGCTTTGATGGATGCGCGTTTCGCCAGCGCCCGCGTCAGGTTTTCCTGTAAAGGCAATGAAAGCTCGGATTGATTGCGCTTAAACTGATCGACAAGCCCTTCGAACAGATCTTTTTCCGTTACGTGCTTTAGATTGGCCGGAACACCATTAACCAGCAATGTATTTTTACCAAACTCTTCAAACCTAAAGCCCAGGCCTTTTATCTCCTGCTCCATTTCCATGATCAGCGCAAAATCCGATACCGGAAAGGTTATCGTCTTTGGGAACAGGCTTTGTTGCGTTGCTGCTGATCGGTATTTTAAGTCTTCTGAAAACTTTTCAAACAGCACGCGTTCATGCGCGCTTTGCTGATCGACAATCATCATCCCGTTCTTAACCTGTCGCAAGATATACCGGTTGTGAAGCTGGGAGATTATTTTCTCTTCCGCTTCTGAATTAACTCCGATTGCTGAAAGATCTGACTCGATCCGAATGCTTTGTTGCGTGACCGGCTGCACCAGCTTACTGGAAAATTCTCCTTCAAACAGCTTCTCCCAGTTTTGCTGATTTGATTTGTTCAAAGACGTCTGAAACCGTTCTTCAAAATAAACTTCCT
>CAZHQP010000344.1:0-3132 GCA_964534735.1 uncultured Roseivirgaceae bacterium | reverse complement strand
TTTCGATGACAATATTGATCAGTTAATTTCTGGCATTGGTATAAGAAGGCTATTTGGCCTTCATCATATTCATAAACACATCGGCCGCATTTTTTAGTGCGTTCAATTGTTGTCTGGCAGATTCCATTTGCGCGATTTGTTTTTGGAATTTTTCTTTTTGTGAATCAGCGGCTTCCGAGATTTTGGTGATTTTTTTATCCAGTACTTCTTTGTGAGAAATAAATTCATTTTTTTGCCTTGTAAATCCACCATCAAATTCTTCGAGTACGTTAGCTAAGTTATGTTGAATACGATCGGCAAAACCTTGGGATAAGGTAAATGTGCTGCTAGCGGAAGCGCTATTCGCGATGGTAGACGCACCTATATATACAAAATCAAGCCCTTTGTATGGGTTGTCAACGACATTGGCTGAAACCGCATTATCACCTGAAAATTGAATCACATCCGCTTGAACGGAGATTTTGTCGGTGGCAATTTCAAACGTACGACCCGCATATGTTCCCCCGCTAATGGATAGGGTTGCAGTTAAGATACCGCTGTTGTTTTTATGGATGGCCACAGTTGATGTAAGGGTATTCCCATTTGAGTCAGCTATAATTGAGCTGGGAATGAAAGGGGGGTGATCGGCGATCAGCATATTACTGTTGCTCAACTTAGCTTGATATTCGAAGAGTTTGCGCACCGCATTAAAGTCATTCTTAACGGCCGCGTCTAGTTTTTGCTCATCTATACTGATTTTGTTCGTAAAGTAATCCGTATTCAGACCGATGGAGGCTAAATCTTTATATGTGTTACCGTTGACTAGCCAGGCGACACTGTCGCGTATGAGTGAATCCATCGTATTGAGTATAGTCGTGCCATGTAGTAAAGCCTCATCCGAGAGGGATTTTTTCTCATAATCCACTTTTTTATGCATAGCCACATCCTCGATGAGACTATTCAATGCCACGACCCAGCTTCGGATGGCATCTTTTGTGCTCTCTTGATCCGGATGCAGGCTGATTGTCATTTTTGTTCCTGGTTCCGCCTTTTTCAGAACAACGGTCATGCCGTCAACGATATCCGTGACGTTGTTTTCTGTACGAGTCATGGGAATGTCATTAAATTTAAAGGACGCGGATAAATTCTCAATCGTCTTTCCAGAGGCAGCCGGCATTTGGCCTGCTGTAAGGCCTGTAAGAGTGCTCACAATCGTAATCGGCGTGGCAACTTTTGTGGCTTGTAGAGCCAGACGAAAATCGGTATTGCTCACTTTTATCACACTGGCTTGCACAAAGGTTATGTCACTTTGGCGATTAATGTCTTCTTTGATGGCTTGTAACGTCTTGCTCGCATCGACAGCAATATCGACACCGTTAAGGGTGTAGGTACCGGTCCAGTTTAACGCTGCGGCGGATGAGGCGACGCCTAGGGATGAAAATGTAGAATCATTCTTGGCCAGTTGTGTGACTTCGAGAGTAAAATCTTGCAAGTTTGCATTGGCGACGATATTTAAATCGATTAAATCGGCAACGGGTGTGCTCGACGTGGATGAAAAGCCTGCATACATATCGGCAAAAACGCCCATATTGCCCAGACCATCTGTGTGAAAAAGTTTGCTGGAGCAGATTTTTAGGTCTTTGGCTCTGGCTTGTAAATTGGCGAGAGCTTCTAGTTTGAGGTCGATCGTCTTCTTATTGGATTCTAGAGGTTCTTTAGTTTTGAGTTTTGCTTCATACATCTCATCGGCGGCTTGCACAAATACGTCGGATCCACCGGTTACTTTTCCTGTTTTTTCATTGACCCCTAGGGTAAGTTTGCCATAGAGTCCCATACCGTTTGAAGCATCCACATTCATTTTTTTATTTCCGTTTCTTGTGGTTTCCTCGAAAAAAAAAGGGGAGAGCTTGCGCTCACCCCCTCATCGAATCGTTAGATTAACGAGTCAAGTCAACAAGTTTGCGTTGCATGTCTAAAGACTGTGACAACATGGCTTGTGATAGTTGTGTAAACACAGTTGCTTGTGTTAACTTCGTCATTTCTGAAGGAATGTCCGCATCGTTGTAAACGCCACGAGCCGCAACGTTGTTTTCGATGGTTGTCTTCAGGTTGTTCGAAGCATACTCAAGCTGCTTTTGCTGCGCACCGAGTTTAGCGATAGAGTCGTTGATTGTCTGCAAGGCTTTTGCTAATGCATCACCAGCTTCAACCGCATTCGTTTGGTCCTTTACATCAAGACCAGAAAGACCCAATGCAGCAGCAGAAGAACCAGCAATATCCACAGAAATCGTGTCGGATGCTTTTTCAGCAACCTGCAGATTCATGGAAACAGCAGAAGTGCTCACCGCTACATCAAACACGATCTGTGTGATGGCAGTACCCAAAGCGAAAGTAGAATCTAATGCAACGCTCACGCCGTTTGCAAACTGTACGCTCTGCGCGCCAGCAGCTGTCATAAGCACCTTGTCAGATTCACCACCTGTGGACAAAGTCATTAACTTTGTAACAGAGTCATAGCTTAAAGCATATGTACCAGCCGGAGTGTTCGAAGCAACAGTAATGCTACCGTTTGCTGCGATACCGTTGTTCACAGCCGTTGCTGTGGATACGATGTTTGCACCGTTCAGGCCAACACCTAAGTTTAAAACAGTTTTTAAAGCTGCTTCAAAAGTAGCTGCTGAAGTTACACCGGATGCGTCCGCTGCAAATTCGAGAACTAAAGTGTTTCCGGCATCGGATTCGCTCTTTAGGGCAACTTTGCTTGCGTTCACAGCCGTACCGCCAGCCATAGAGCCTTTGAATACTTGAGTGACTTCACCACCTGGAGTTGAATTCTTCATCGTCAAAGTAATGTCATAAACACCGTTGTTCAAAACCACATCTGCGTCTGTGAATTTACCTGAAATGAAACCTTTTGAGTTTGTCAAGTTAATCGGAGCAGCCGCTAAAGTGTTTGCAGTGGCTGTTGCATAACCTGCTGCAGCTAAAGTTGTAGCACCTGCAACTGAAACTGTTCCGGATCCACCATTAAGGAGGGCCGCACCGTTCCAGCGTACTTGTGACGCAATTTTATCTACCTGGCTCAAAAGTTTTTGGAATTCTGTATCGATCAAAGCACGAGACTTTGAGTCTTCAGAACCGTTGTTGGATTTA
>CAZHQP010000343.1:0-3133 GCA_964534735.1 uncultured Roseivirgaceae bacterium | reverse complement strand
CGGGAGCTTTCCAAAGCGTTGGATGAAACAAACCTGATCGATGGTGCTTTTATGCTGGAAGTTTCAACCCCGGGGTTGGATCAGCCGCTCAAGAGCAAGCGTCAGTATGTGAAGAACATCGGACGAAACGTTCGGGTACGGCAGGCGGATAGAATGGAAGAAGGAAAGCTGACTGCGGTTACGGATGACAACATTCAGCTTACGCAGACCGTTGGCTCGGGTAAGAAGAAAGAAGAGAAGACAATAGAAATACCGTTTACTAAAATTGACAAAACAATTGTGTTAATATCATTTAAATAGAATAGTGATGGATACCAGTACACTCATAGAGTCGTTTGCAGACTTTGCGAAACAGAAAAACATCGATCGCCCTACGATGATCAGAATCCTGGAAGATGTATTCCGGAATATGATCCGTAAAAAGTACGAGACCGATGATAACTTCGATATCATCGTGAATGCAGACAAAGGTGATTTGGAAATCTGGCGCTTCCGCGAGATCGTAGACGATGATTCAGAAGATATCTGGGAGCACGACAAGATCGCACTGGCTGAAGCAAAAAAGATTGAGCCTGATTTTGAAGTGGGTGAAGAAGTTGCTGAACAGGTATACCTGGAAGACTTCGGCCGCAGAGCAGTAACCACTGCGCGTCAAACGCTGATGCAGAAGGTAAAAGATCTGGAGAAGGACATTATTTATCAAAAATATAAAGACCTCGTAGGGGAGATCATCACCGCTGAGATCTACCAGATTCTTGGAAAAGAAGTATTGCTGATCGATGCAGAAGGAAATGAGATTTCTATTCCGCGCAGTGAGCAGATCCCGAAAGATCGTTACCGTAAGGGCGAGAACGTTCGCGCGATCGTACATAAAGTAGAAATGGTTAACGGAAATCCGAAAATTATCCTTTCCCGTACATCACCTGTGTTTATCGAGCGCTTGTTCGAACAGGAAGTTCCGGAAGTATATGATGGATTGATTACCATTAAGAAAGCAGTGCGTGAGCCGGGTGAGCGTGCAAAAGTTGCCGTAGAATCGTACGATGACCGCATTGATCCGGTAGGCGCTTGCGTGGGTATGAAAGGATCCCGCATTCACGCCATTGTGCGCGAATTGCAAAACGAGAACATTGACGTTATTAACTATACTGAAAACCTTGACTTGTTTGTGCAGCGTGCGTTAAGCCCGGCAAAAATTTCGAGCATTAAAGTTGACAAGGATAACGCCCGCATTATGGTGTACCTGAAACCAGATCAGGTTTCATTAGCTATCGGTAAAGGCGGATTGAACATTAAGCTTGCCAGCAGATTGGTTGACCATGAAATTGATGTATTCCGCGAAATCGATGGCGCCCAGGAAGAAGATGTTGATCTGGACGAGTTTTCAGACGAAATCGAATCATGGGTTATCGATGAGCTTAAGCGCATTGGTTTAGATACAGCGAAGAGTGTATTGGCGCTGAATAAAGAGGAGTTGGTAAGACGTACGGATCTTGAAGAAGAAACGGTTGAAACGGTTCATAACATTCTGAAGAAGGAGTTTGAACAGGAAGGGTAATGAAATTATAACGTAATAAGTCCCTAAAAAGGGCGATATTTGAAGCAAATGGCAGAAATCAGGTTAAGTCAGGCAGCACGGAAACTCAACGTAGGTAAAGACACCATTCTGGAGTTTTTATCAAAAAAAGGTCATGAGGTTGAAAACAACCCCAATGCTAAGCTTACGCCCGAGCAATTCAACCTGCTTTCAAAGGAATATGCATCTTCTGCTACTGAAAAGCTGGAAGCTTCCGGTCTCACGATCGGTACCAAGCATGTAGAGAATCCGGCTTTGGAAGCTGAAAAAGAAGCGAAAAAGCAGGCTGAAGAAGAAGCCGGTTTACTGATCAAAAACCTGGTAGCGAAAGAGCCGAAGAAGGAAAAAGAGCAGCCAAAAGAAAAAGAGCAGCCGAAAGAGGAAGTAAAACCTGAAAAGGTTGAGCGTGAACGCCCGGTGCTTGATGGCATCAAAGTAGTAGGCAAGATCGACCTCGAGAAGAAAGAGCCTAAGAAGAAAAAAGAAGAGCCAAAGGTTGAAGTAAAACCGGAAGTTAAAAAACCGGTTGTTGAAGAGCCAAAGGTTGAAGAGAAGCAGCAGGAACAGGAGTTGATAAAGGCCAAGGCAGATAACCTGAAAGGGTTAAACATTCTTGGAAAGATTGAGCTTCCGGCAGAAAAGAAAAAGGAATCTCCTGCAGGCAGCTCTGATCAGAAGAACAGAACCGATGGCCAGAAGCGTCCGCGCAAACGGATGCCGGCACAGGATAACCGTACAGGTGGAACAGGTACACAGCAAGGTCCGAGAACCGGAGCGGGTGCAGGAAAAGGAAGACCACTTCCTCCGCGCACACAAAAAGCTGAGCCTACTGAAAAAGAAATTCAGGAACAGATTCGCGCAACACTCGCTAAGCTTAGCGGAGGTGGAAAGAAAGGCTCCGGATCGAAATACAGAAGAGAGAAACGTCAGGCCGTATCCGATGCGGATGATGAAAGAATGTTGCAGGAAGCAGCAGATTCAAAAACATTGAAGCTTACCGAATTCATTTCAGCGAACGACCTTGCGTCATTGATGAACGTTTCGGTGAATGATGTAATCTCAACCTGTTTGAGTTTGGGAATGTTCGTTTCGATCAACCAGCGTCTGGATGCGGAAGCGATCACCGTGATTGCCGATGAGTTTGGATACGAAGTTCAATTTATTTCAGCGGAAGAAGAGGAAGTTGTAGAGGAGGAAGACGATGAGGAAGATCTGATTCACCGCGCTCCGATTGTTACGATTATGGGTCACGTTGACCATGGTAAAACGTCCTTGCTGGATTATATCCGTAAGACAAAAGTTACCGCATCGGAAGCCGGTGGTATTACCCAGCACATCGGTGCGTACGATGTAACAACTAAAAAAGGTAATAAGATCGCATTCCTTGATACACCGGGTCACGAAGCGTTTACCGCGATGCGTGCACGCGGTGCGAAGCTGACAGACATTGCAATCATTGTGGTAGCAGCTGACGATGATGTTATGCCGCAAACCAAAGAAGCGATAAACCACGCGCAGGTTGCAGGTGTACCGATTATTATTGCGATCAACAAAATT
>CAZHQP010000342.1:0-3137 GCA_964534735.1 uncultured Roseivirgaceae bacterium | reverse complement strand
TCGCCTGTTCGCAGCCTGCTGCTAAAAAAAGTTGGCGGTGTGTGCGAAGGTTGTGAAGCCATCTATGAAAGCCCGGTAGCGTTTGATAAGCTTCCGAACTCCATAACACTTCCTGATTACAATGATAAAGGCCCGAAGCTCGAGATCAGCGGAATTGTATATCAGCGCGATGGTATGACTCCCGCAAAAGATGTTGTGCTCTATGTATATCATACCGATCAGCGCGGCAATTACCCGACAAAAGGAAATGAAACAGGCTGGGCCAAACGTCACGGCTACATTCGCGGTTGGGTGAAGACAGACAGGAATGGCTTCTATCAGTTTAAAACGTTACGGCCTGCAGCCTATCCGCAGCGCAACTCAGCCGAGCACATTCACATCACCGTAAAAGAGCCCGACAAGAATGAATATTACCTTGATGAATATCTTTTTGCAGATGATCCGCTATTGCCAAAGACGATGAATGCTAAGCCGCGCGGAGGTGATGGTGTTATCAGGCTTATTGCTGCTGATAAAGATGGGGTGCAGCATGCAACGCGTCACATCATTCTGGGATTAAACATTGAAGAGTATCCGTATGCCGGATTGCCCAGGCTTCAATCCGGCCTGGCGATCGGCTCAAATTGTCCCGCGTTTGATCCGTTGCATTTATCCGGTGCGGATGTTGGCAGGAAAGCCTGCCCGATGTGCAAGTACGGTCAGGGCCAGGGCGTGATGATCTGGTTCAACCACGCGAACGTTGAGCACATGAAGGATTTTATTCTCGCGTTCGAAAAAGAAATGCAGGCGAAGGGCGAAAGCAGGTTGCGCGTATTCTTCATCTACATGAACCCGTTCTATAAAGACAACCCGAAGGCAACTTCAGAAGAGATTTTAAAAGGCAAGCTGAAGAAGTGGGCCGATGAGCAAGGCCTGAAGAAAGTAGCGCTTACGTGGATCCCGTCACCGACAGATGAAAATACAGCAGGCTTGTACGAGATTAATCCGAAAGCAAAGAATACTGTGCTTGTTTACAGGAAAAGAGAAGTTGCTGCGAAGTGGGTGAATGTTGAGTATGATGAGAAGATGGTAAAGAAGATACTGGCAGTACTATAGCCCTCACCCGAAATTAGTATTTATACCAATTATATTTTGAGTACCCTCTCCGCAGGGAGAGGGTGGTATGTGCTTTGTCGTTACCATATTAGTTTTTGGGTGAGGGAGGCTACCGCGCAAACATCTTAATGATCCGCAACGCTTTGGCTTTATCACCCGCCAGTAAAATCAGGCTCTCATAATACGAAGGAGTGATTACAACATACCGGTCAGCGGGGCCGGCTTCTGTCCAGCCTTCTTTAATGGAATTCAGGGCTTCCGGATTTTGCTTGTCAAGCTCTAAAAGTGCCTTTTGGAGGCTTATTTTAAGGTTTTCTGACAAATTTTTCTTCACCAGCACAGGGCCTAACTGTATCGGTTCCGACTTCCAAAGCAGATCAAACTTTGCTGTGTCCGCACCGAGTTTATAATACTCATCGCTGCCGCAGGAAGCAATCGCAAACTTTTCTTCGAGTGCTAACTTGAGTGCGGCATCATGCCGTTCGGCATACTGGACTTCAACAAAAAACTTTTCCGGATCAGCGGGCAGCATCGAAGCAAGCTTTAACCTCGGCACAAGATTGCCGGACGTTGAGCCCGCACTTACCAATACTAAATAATTATCGCCCGCCCGGTCAACGGCATCTTTCAATGTAGTGGTATGATTGGCTTTCGGAGAAACAATCACGCTCCGGTAAACCGATGCAGCAGCTTTCGGTAAATGCAACGCAGCAGAAATTTCATACGCTTGTGTAACCTCACGCGACAATAAGTATCCAAACGTGTTGATGAAGGCGACATCCACTTCATTTTTCTTCATCGCTTCAAGCAGCTCGTGAACCGTAGCATAGCTTTTCACTTCTACCTTCACTTCGGCTGTTTCACCGAAGTGGTTCGCAAAAGGCTCGATGCTGGTGATGCGGGTATTGTCCCCGTATTGATACGTGGCAATCACCAGCGTGCGTGTGTTGTTGAGCGCGCTTTGCGCCATGCCCGCCAGGGCTGAAAGGAGAAATCCGAAAAACAGGAAAATACGCATGAAGACAGAACGGTTAATTGAGCGGGTAAAGTACCCTAAAAACTCCTGTACACGTAAAAAAACTTACCCGGGTTGGGATTATAAAGCACTAAGCCCGACCTTTGTAAAGTCGTTGAAGAGAAGGGTATTTTGGACTAAACTGTACCGGGGTTAACCAACCAAACGGCTTTCCGAACTAATTCCGGAAGACCTTAGTTTTAGCAACGGAAGCGGAAGAAAGATATGAGCACAGCAACAATAGCAGTACCGGAAAAACGCAACAAGCCGATCCTCAAACAGGAGATCGCATTTCTCATCATTCACCTGATGCCACTGGGCGCGTTGTGGACGGGCGCAACCTGGTTCGACTGGGCAATGTGTGCTTTCTTATACATCACCCGCATGCTTTGGGTAACGGGCGGCTATCACCGCTACTTCTCGCATAAGTCATATAAAACGTCACGCTGGTTTCAGTTTGTGATTGCGTGGCTGGCGCAATCTTCTGCACAGAAAGGTGCCCTGTGGTGGGCCGCGCATCACCGCCATCATCACCGCCACAGCGACACGCCTGCCGATCCGCACTCGATGAAGATTTACGGATTCTGGTACTCGCACGTAGGCTGGATCGTTGGGCCCGACTTTAAGAAAACGGATTACAAGGTGATCGGTGACTATGCAAAATATCCGGAGCTTGTGTGGCTCAATAAGTACCATCTCGTTCCTCCGTTTGTGCTCGCACTTACCGTGATGGCACTGGGCGGTTGGGTGAATGGCGGCAGCGTGCTCGCCATGTTTACGACTGCCGGATTCTCTTCGCTGTTCATTGGCTTCTTCTTAAGCACGGTGATCCTGTATCACGGAACGTTTTCGATCAACTCAATCATGCACAAGTTCGGCAAGCAGCGCTACAACACGGGCGATGAATCGCGCAACAGCATTTGGCTGGCATTGTTAACATTAGGCGAAGGCTGGCACAACAACCACCATTATTATGAGACCAGCAGCCGCCAGGGATTTTTCTGGTGGGAAGTTGACTTCACCTGGT
>CAZHQP010000341.1:901-3139 GCA_964534735.1 uncultured Roseivirgaceae bacterium | reverse complement strand
CTGACTGTCCGGAAGTTGTAACAAAAATTGAATCGGGTGAGCTCAGCAGAGCCAATCTCGTTGATCTTGTTGTTGCATATAATATCTGCATTAATGCAAAAAGCAATCCGCTGCCGAAATCACCAGCCGCGGCTGCATGGGTTGATCTTCAAACTTCCGTTAAAGATTTAGCTGACTTCGATAAGAAATCAGATGCCCTTGAAATGATTCGCGAAATTCTTGCGAAAGTTTCGCGGAGTGAAACAGTTCCTTCGTTTCTGGTAAGCGGATTGAAGGATGCATTGAAAGATCAAAGTACAGTAAAAGAAAAGCTCGACACAGCGCTGCAAAAGCTCAACTAGTTTTTTTAATATTAGTCGATTACCCACTGTAGCAAAGGTTTTTGATTTGGTCTTGCTGTGAGGATATGATCCGGTACACACTCTTTATCGTTTTGATTTTGGCTTGCTGCAAGGAGAAAAGTCAGGAAAAAAATACTGACTATCAGGCTGTTGCGATTGATTCTACTGCAGAATTCTACGAACACGAAGGAGACGAAAAAAGCTATGACTATGCACGCTTCCGGGGGATTTATGATCATGAAAGCCGCACAGGCGGATTCTCAGCCGTGCTTGCCGTAACGGAAAACGGGAATGACCTTTCTTTTACAATTTCTGTTGCGCAGGGAAACTGCAAAGGCGAAGCCGAGGGTGCAATTTTCATGATGAGCCATGAGGCAAACTATTACGTTGGATTTTATCAGCTCGAAAATTGCCGGCTTCAGTTTACGTTTATGCTGCAGGAAAATAAAATTGATGTGAAAGAGATAAACATGTGTAGCTTACACGAAGGCAGCTGTACATTTGAGGGCAGCTATGCGAAACGTAAGAGTGAATTATAAATCAGTAAACTCTTCCAGGTTCCAGGAAAGCTTTTGATTGTATACTATCTGTCCATTCAAAACCTCCAGCGGAGATTCAAAATTATTCTCATACAATGTTCCCGTGCCAAGCCCTTGCGGAATAGAGACAGGATAGTTAGCCGTGAGCTGACAAATTGCGTTAAGCCCGATATTCGATTCGAGTGCAGAAGTTATCCACCAGCCGATGTTCAGCGATTCGGCAAGTGCTATCCATTGCCGGGTTCCTAAAATACCTCCATGCAACGAAGGCTTGATAATGATAAACTGCGGCTTAACTTTTTCAAGCAATGCTTTCTTATCCTGTTGCGATTCAACACCAATCATTTCTTCATCCAGCGCAATAGGGATAGGTGATTTTCTGCAAAGTTCTTCAAGCTCCGGCTGACGTGGCTTTATCGGTTGTTCGATGGAATGAATCTTAAACTTGGACAGTTCGTAAAGCTTATACAAGGCCTCCTCGGTCTTGAATGCGCCATTGGCATCGAGTCGTAACGTAATATCTTCTCGATAATATTTCTTGCGGATGTAGTTCAGGATATCACACTCCTTCTCGAAGTTCAACCCGCCCACTTTTATTTTAATGCAGCGGAAACCCTCCTCTATCTTGATCGATGCCTGTTGCAGCATCTGGTCCAGATCGCTCATCCACACAAGTCCATTGATCGGAACCGGCTTGGCCTGAATAAAGCTGTTATCAAAAATTATTCGCCTTCCACCGTTTCTCAAGTCGAGCAGCGCAGTCTCCAATCCGAAAACAATGGATGGAAATCCCGGGGCAAGCGCAGCACAATCATTCAGCAATGTTGGACTGTCAATTTTTAAAGAAGAAATTTTTTCAGCCACGCCTTGCAAAACATCCTCATAATCCGGCTTGTCGTCAATGCTTAATCCCGGGAGTGGTGCACATTCCCCCAATCCGAATACAGCCGGATCCTTTTCATTCCAGATTTTTAAAAACCATGATGCACGGTCCTTCATTCTGCCACGCGAAGTACGTGCGGTAAAGTTGAATTCGAATACTTTTTTTGTAATGGATGCCCGTAGCGCCATGCGATAAAATATGGCTCTAAAATAAATAATAATTTTTGCGCGCTACCTTTGTGCTTCGCTTTCAGGTATTATGAGTGAATTCATTCACATCCAGGACTTTACATATGATTTGCCGGCAGACCGTATTGCTATTAACCCGCTGAAGAACCGGGACGAGTCGAAATTGCTGGTCTATCATAAAAACAGTATTGAGCACAAGATCTTTAAAGACCTGGCTGATCTTCTGCCTGACAATTCATTCCTGTTTTTTAACGACACCCGGGTAATTCCTGCACGGCTGCTCTTTC
>CAZHQP010000341.1:502-891 GCA_964534735.1 uncultured Roseivirgaceae bacterium | reverse complement strand
AAAAAGACTCTGGTGCCGACATAGAAATATTTTTGCTAAGTCCTTTGAAACCCAGTGCACTACACGCGCTGGCCATGGTTGCAAAAAACTGCTGCAGCTGGCATTGCACAATTGGTAATCTGAAACGCTGGAAAGACGGCCAGTTGCTGACAAAAAAAATCGGCAAGACATTGCTAACTGTCTCATTATTAAGCCGCAAGGAAGGATTAGTTGAATTTACCTGGGCTGGCAATCAATCTTTTTCTGAGATTCTTGCAGAAGCAGGTACAACTCCGCTCCCGCCTTATATTAAAAGAGATGCAGGTGTTGATGACGTCAACCGGTATCAAACTATTTATTCAAATTATGATGGTGCTGTTGCAGCACCTACCGCGGGACTTCACTTTACT
>CAZHQP010000341.1:0-492 GCA_964534735.1 uncultured Roseivirgaceae bacterium | reverse complement strand
GGTGGGATTTTCTCACTTTACATGTAAGTGCAGGAACCTTCCAGCCTGTTAAAGCTGAAAATGCATTAGACCATAGCATGCACCATGAGCAGGTGGTAGTCAGCAGACAAACAATTGATAATCTGTTACTTGATGATAAGTTTATACTGGCTGTCGGCACTACCTCTCTCCGAACGTTAGAAAGTCTTTACTGGTATGGCGTAAAGCTTTTGAAAACACCGGGGGTAGATTTTGCTATTAGTCAGCGCGATCCTTACGAATTACCCGGTACATTTTCGGCAGCGGAAGCACTTGAGGCTGTATGTAATCACATGAAAATCTGTAACTTAAAAAGCCTGACCGGGGTGACATCAATATTTATCTACCCGGGATACACATTCAGAGTTTGTAAAGGCCTGATAACAAATTTTCATCAGCCTGCCTCTACACTTATGCTCCTGGTTGCGGCATTCATCGGTGATCGCTGGAAAGAAGTTTACACCGAAGCCCTGC
>CAZHQP010000340.1:0-3142 GCA_964534735.1 uncultured Roseivirgaceae bacterium | reverse complement strand
GTTAAGCCAACTACAGGAATTTTCAATTGATCACGATGATGTCGCGCAAGCTTTTGTAAAGCTTCAAGGGAGTTATCGACCAGGAAATACCGGTCGTCAACTGCATACTTAGCTTCATCCACAACAACAGCACTTGCTCCTTTTAGCAATGCTTCAGCGGCAAACTCATTCGCATTGAACGTATCACCTTTTAGTGCAAAGAATACAGAACCAGCCGCGATCTGGCGTGTATCGGTTGAAACTCGCCCCGACTCGCGGTATTTTTGATATAATTTGTGAATATCCATCATTAACTTGCCTGCCAAGATAACAGCAATGCACGGGGCAGCGTTATCTCTTCTAAAAATATTTTGATGCGGGTGCTGGTAATTTTCTTGCTGCTTCTTTCGGGCGTTGCCTCCGCACAGTTTCGGTATCAGTTTGAGCATAGCATTCCCGTTACGGGTGAAAGCGGTTCAGCCATTAAATTCCCCTGGGGTGGCGGACTCAACTCCGTTCAGGTTAACACAATGGACCTTAATGAAGATGGAGATGAGGATCTTGTCATCTTCGACCGTATGGCCGACATTGTGCTTACGTTTGTACGCAGTGAGAACGAATACCTCTATGCTCCCGAATATGAAATTCTTTTCCCGGATGGTATAACCAACTGGTTGCTCCTGCGCGACTTCAATGGCGATGGCCGTAAAGACATTTTTACAGGCGATGCGCTTGGGGTTAAGGTTTATTTAAACAAAACACAATCGGGTGGTTTATTAACGTGGGCTCAATTCATGTTTTTTGCGAGCGGTGCGGACTCAAAAAGTCCCGTTGTATTAACCCTGGGCAATACACAAAAAATAGTTTTACAAACCAGTTACGATGACCTGCCTTCCATTTCCGATGCCGATGGCGATGGTGACCTGGATATATTCATTACGCGGTTTCAAAATTCAACAATAGAGTATCATCGGAACCTGAGCGTTGAAAAAGGTTTCGATCTCGACTCGCTAGACTTTGAACGCATAACTAACACCTGGGGAAATGTGCGGGAATGCGGATGCGGTGAATTTTCTTTCAATGGCGAAGACTGTAACATCAGTGGCCGGGAAGATCACGCCGGAGGAAAAAGTCTTTTTGCGCTGGATGTCGATAACGACAATGATCTCGACATGCTTTTCTCAGAAGCTGAATGTGATCAGTTGTTTTTATTCGAGAACACAAGCGGAAGCAATGATCCAACAGCCGTTGTGATTTCCTCTGCAGTCCCTTATCCCGGAATTTTAAGCATTGTAAACTTTCCGGCACCCTATTTTGAAGATTTGGATTTTGATGACATAAAAGATCTTCTTGTTTCACCTAATCTTTTTGCGCGCGAGTTTACAGAAACCAATTTCAAAGAATCGGTTTGGCTCTATAAGAATACCGGGACAAATGCTGCGCCTGACTTCGGCACACCACAAAATTTTCTTCAGTCGGAAATGATTGATGTTGGAGACAATGCTGTACCGGCTTTCATTGACATTGACAACGATGGCGATCAGGACATGTTTATCGGAAGCTACATCAATAATTCAACCAGCACCGGATCGGTTTACTTTTTTGAGAATACAGGTACTGCTGTTGCGCCCGAGTTTACATTTGTTACGGATGATTACCGATCACTGACCGGGCAAGGCTTTCTCAACATAAAGCCCCTGTTTGCAGATATAAACGGTGATTCAAAAAAAGATTTTGTTTTCACCGCACAGTCAGCTACCACAACACAGCTTTATTATATACTCAACACCGGAACTTCCATTCCGGATTTTTCAGGCAGCGTTGTTTCTTCGGGGTTCATTCTCCCCTGGCGTGATGAGAATCTTGCAGTTGCCGATGTAAATGAAGATGGCAAACCGGATCTCATCATTGGCCGGCTTAACGGATCGTTACAATACTGGCGGAACACCGGTACAGCAAGCAGTCCCGCATATACACTTGAAGATGAAAATTTCCTGAGCCTCAGCTCAACTGTGCTTCGGCAAAGTCCTTCTGTTGCCACGGGCGATTTGAATGGTGATTATAAAGATGACCTCATCTATGGCGATCAAACCGGCAAGCTCGCTATCATCAGCAAGTATAAAGAGGCAGTCGATGCTTCTGAAAGCAGGACCGAAATTGTTTACAACGCAACAATAGATGATTACATAGCACAAAATCTTGGCGGTCGTGTCTGGCCAACCATTGTAAATCTATACGGTACGCAAAAGCCAGAGATCGTAACCGGGAACATTTTGGGCGGCATCCGGATTTTGAAAAGCCGGGTCTTCACTACAGGCTTACCGGAAGAAAATGCTCCGGTAATTGAGGTTTACCCGAATCCGGTTCTGAGCAATCAGTTGCTTACGGTAAAAGTTGATGCCCCGGCAGAGCTTCAGCTAATAACTGTTTTAGGCCAGCCGGTTGGTCAGCCTGTAAAATTGATAGCCGGAGAGCCCTTTATCCCGGTATTATCTCCTCAGTTAAAAGGTGTCTTCCTGCTTCGTTTTGTGATCCGGGGCAAAGCCTACACCCGAAAAATCGTAATTCGCTGACCAGAAAGGCGGTTGGGGCCGTTTCTTCTACGGTTATTTTAAATTTCGATTTGGATAATTGGGGGTGTTTTCCCGATATTTGCAGTCCCTTTTTAAGGGGTAAACAGTATTTGAGTATGGCACGAGTTTGTGAAATCACAGGAAAAAGACCTCAGGTGGGAAATAACGTTTCTCACGCGAACAATAAGACCAAGCGTAGATTCTACCCGAATTTGCAGAAAAAGCGCTTTTTCATTCCTGAGGAAGATCGTTGGGTTACGTTGAAAGTGTCAACCAAAGCGATCAAGACCATCAACAAGCATGGCATCTCAGCAGTATTAAAAGAAGCTAAAGCAAAAGGCTTTTTTGCTTAATCCATAAATAGTCAGGAATCATGGCAAGAAGTAAGAACAGAATCCAGGTGATTTTAGAGTGCACAGAGCACAAGGCTACCGGCCTCCCCGGCATGAGCCGTTACATCACCAAGAAAAACCGCAAGAATACAACTGAGCGCCTTGAGCTTAAGAAGTATAACCCGGTATTGAAAAAAATGACCGTTCACAAAGAAATTAAATAACCATGGCAAAGAAAGTAGTTGCATCGTTAAAGAA
>CAZHQP010000339.1:0-3155 GCA_964534735.1 uncultured Roseivirgaceae bacterium | reverse complement strand
AAGATTGCCGGCATTTACCAGGCGTTCGTTTTTACGCTGCAGATATTTGGGATACTGAAGCTCAATGGCAAGCTGCGTAAGCTCAGGCCGGTTCGCGAGATTGATCTCAAAACTTTTTGAATAATATCCGGCCGCCTCTATTTGAAAGGCCTTTGTTTGCTGAAGCTTTTCAAATGTGTATTGAAACATGCCCGCCTGAACAGTTTCCATTTTCAAATGCTGATCACCAATAACGAGATACGCTTCTTCCGGAATGGCCTCACCTTCCAGCGAAAGCTGCAGTGTAAAATCTTCGTTGAAAAATCCGATCAGTGACTTATTCTGAATCTTAAAACTGAAAGGAGCCTGTGGAGAATACTGCTGGTTGAAATTCACAATGCGGTTAGCACTTTGTGTGATGATTGCCTTGTTGAAGATCAGGATCAGCACAATAATGCCGACAGGAAATAATAGATACTTTAAATATTTTTTATTCTCGTCAATGCGGATAACGGACTCGAAAGCCACAGGCTCGAACTCCCGCGATTTTTGCTGGATGCTTGCCTGCGCTAATCCCGAATTATTTTCAGCCGAAAGCTGGATTAAATTAACAAGCCGGTCTTTAATAGATGGAAAATAATCTCCGATTAGCCGTGCGCCCTGTTCATCGTCAAGTCCGCGCTTCGAAATCCAGAACGTAAAAGGATCCTTGAAAAACCGAAAGCCGCAATAAACGATCAGCGCAAAAAATAAAACCAGGATTAATAACCGGCCCCAGGTGCCCAGCCATAAAACGTGTTCGAGTAAGGCTGCTGTAAGGAAATAGAAAAATAGAATTGAAAGTGTAAAAAGTATTCCGCGAACCAACAGGTTCAGGTAATACTTCCTTTTAAAGGAGTTAATTTTTTGCTGAATCCTCTCAATACCGTTCCCCATTCACCAATTAGTTATCAGGTTAAAAACGAATGCGCCTCTACGAAAGATACAGGCTAATTCATTTTTCAACAAAGGAATTGGTATGGAAGGAAGCTTTATGCTTCTGCGGCAGGCGGAGGATCAAGCAGCCAATCGTGTTCCTGCTCAAAGTATTCAAGCACGTGCATTTTCAGAAGCTTTTCCTGTTCTAAAAGATCAAAGTGCGGAAGCTTTTTGATCATTTTCCAGTGCGGCCATCCTTGTTCGTCTAGTCCTTCAAGCTCATAATATCCGGAAAGACTTAAAACTTTGCAGATCGCAATGTGCATCAGGTCCTGCTTTTCCTCTTTCGAGAAAACTTTCGGGCCTCCGCCAAGCTCATGCACGCCAATCAAAAAAAGCACTCCATTTAGATCTTTGGGGCGCTTTCCAATGTTTTGTTCAATGGTTTTGAGCAAAAGCTGCCACTTCCGGTCGAAATCGAGGTCGCGCTTAAACATTTTGTAATTCCTCCCAGAATTCAAATGCCCTGCGCAAGTGCGGGATTACAATTGTTCCGCCAATTAATGTTGCGACTCCCATCGCTTCGTGCACTTCATTGGTAGTGAAACCGACTTCTTTACATTTTCCGAGGTGATATTTCACGCAGTCATCGCAGCGAAGAACCAGGCTGCATGTTAAGCCGATCAATTCTTTACTTTTTACATCCAAATGACCTTCAGCGTAAGCATTGGTATCCAGATTAAAGATGCGCTTTACGATCAAGCCGTCTGAGGCCATGATCTTCTCATTCATTTTGCTGCGGTATGTATTAAAGTCTTCTACTAAGCCCATACTGGTTGGTTATAATTGTGTTCTTTCAAGAAACCCGACTAATATTAATAAGGTTTCCGCAAATTTAGCATCCCGCATGAAAACCTTTGCAACGGAAATCTTTACAGATTTTATCTCGCTGTTTTATCCGCGCTATTGCTTTGCGTGCGATCAGGGGCTTGCAAAAGGTGAAGAAACTGTTTGTACCGCCTGTATGCTGGAGCTTCCACGCACGTTTTATCACACGGATCGGGAAAACGCTTTGTTTAACCGACTGCAGGGAAGAGTGAAAGTGAAATTTGCAGTCGCCTTTTTTCTCTTTCGCAAGCGCGGAAAAGTTCAGCGCCTGCTGCATCAGCTTAAGTATAACAATCATCCGGAGATTGGCGAAACATTAGGTGCTGTATATGGTGAAGAGCTGCGGCAGCATTATTTCGATCAACAAATTGATGCGATCATTCCGGTGCCGCTTCACGCATCGCGGAAACGCAAGCGCGGCTACAACCAAAGCGCGGAATTCGGGAAAGGGCTTTCAAAAACATTGACAAAGCCATGCCATGAAGATGTGCTGGTGCGTATTACCCAAACCGAAACCCAAACCAAAAAGACCAAGCTTAAACGCTGGCAAAACGTGAAAGAAGTATTTCATGTGGCTAAGCCCGGGCAACTTCATCAACAAAATGTTTTATTAGTCGATGATGTAATCACAACAGGTGCAACAATTGAAGCTTGTGCAATTATGCTGCTTGAAGCCGGATGCAAATCGGTAAGCATCGCGAGTATTGCGTACACCGATGAGGGCAAATAAAAAACCCCAACCTTCAGATCGGGGTTTCAATATCAATTTCTAAATTTTTAGTAGTTCGAACCGGCTTTGATCATTGCGCAGCGGAAACCGATTGTTGCAGTAGCACTGTCCTGATCGAGGTATCTTCTTGTACCCGGAGACATCCAGTAAGCAACATCTTTCCAGCTGCCGCCTTTGTAAACACGCGCCTTGTCAGTTACCAATGAAGTAAAGCTTTCTGCATTACGTTGAGTGTACTGACCTGTTGCAGGATCTTTGATCAGGTTGTTGTTGTAATCTTTCGCATCATCCAGGAAACCATCTCTGCGGATCGGGTTAAGATCATCAAAATCCTGGAAGGTCATCGGACGATAAACATCCTGTACCCACTCGCTCACGTTACCACCCATGTTGTACAAGCCGTAATCGTTAGGAGGGAATTCATAAATCTGTGAAGTGATCAACGCACCATCATTCAAACGACCAGCGATACCGGCATAGTCACCACGACCACGTTTGAAGTTTGCAAGCATATAACCCATCTGTTTTCCGTATGGGTTACGAACCGCGTGACCATCCCATGGATAGATTCTTTGATAGGTTTGCATTTCATCAAGCCATTGCGTTCCGATCATCGCTTGCGCAGCATACTCCCACTCAG
>CAZHQP010000338.1:0-3203 GCA_964534735.1 uncultured Roseivirgaceae bacterium | reverse complement strand
TCCGATGTTGAGCAATGATCGCAGGAAGATCGAGCTTTTATACACGTTGCTTTTCTCCTTACCCGGAACGCCCGTGGTATATTATGGCGATGAGATCGGTATGGGCGATAACATTTACCTGGGTGACCGGCATGGAGTTCGTACACCCATGCAATGGAACATGAATCTCAATGCCGGGTTCTCAACGGCTAATCCGCAGAAATTATATCTGCCTGTCATCACAGATCCAATCTATCGTTATGAATCCGTTAACGTAGCCACGCAGGATGAAAGCCCTTCATCGCTTATGTACTGGATGCGCAATGTAATCGCGATGCGCAAACGGCTGCAGGTGTTTGGTCGTGGCGAAATGAAGTTTATTGATACCGACAATAATAAAGTGCTTTGTTTTTTGCGGTCGGATGATAAGCAACGCATTATTGTTGTAGCCAATCTTTCGCAATTTTCGCAGGCAACCACACTTAACCTGTCAGAGTTTAAGAATTGTGAAGTAACAGAGGTATTCAGTCAGAACCGGTTTATCAACGTGGGTGAAGGCCAGTATTCGATCACCGTAGGTCCTTATGGATATTTCTGGTTCCAGATCGATAAAGTTGAACAGAAGGATAAGAAGGAAGGATCAACAGAGCTTCCGTTATTGAAAACTGATATCTCGTGGGAGAAGTTGTTTAATAATTATAATGAACAGCGAACATTTGAGCGTAAGATACTGCCGGTATTTATGAAGAAATGCCGTTGGTTTGGCGGAAAGGCAAAGGTGATCAACAAGATTGCGTTGCACAAAGTTATTCCGCTAAAGATTGAAGGCGGTACGCATTACCTGACGTTGATTGAAGTTCACTATGTGCAACGCCTTCCGGAATTGTATTTCCTGCCGATGACATTCATTCTGTCGGATTATATTCTTGAGCGAGCAGAATACACTGTGCAAAGTGTGATTTGTCGCGCAGAGATTCAGGGAAAAAGCGGCTTCATTTTCGACAGCAGTTACGATAAAATCTTCCGCGACTTCTTGCTGGTCAGCATGGATAAAAAAGTTGCTATTAAAGATGATGAGGGGGGAGAACTTCAGTTCAACTCAAGCGTATTTAATAAGATCAGGATCCCGCATGGGAAGGTCGAATCGAAGATTCTTAAAGCAGAGCAAAGCAATACTTCAATCATTTATAACGATCTGTATTTCTTTAAGTTCTATCGGAAAATTGAAAAGGAAATTAATCCGGATCTGGAACTTGTACGCTTTTTATCCGAGCATACAAACTTTGCCTACTCACCGCGCTATGCAGGAAGTATTGAGTATAAAGACGAAGAGGGCCAAACTATTGTTTTTGGATTATTGCAGGAGAAAGTTGAGAATCAGGGTGATTCGTGGGTAATGTCTACCGATTCAGTCGGGCGATTCTTTGAACGTGTTATTCTGAAAGCGAAGAAGGAAAAACTGCCAAAGCTTGTTAATACACCGACTATTCATTTTGAAGAAGCACCTGAAATCATCCAGGAGTTTATTGGTCGCGGATTCTATGAGCGTGTCGTTCGCCTTGGGCAGCGCACAGCGGAGATGCATCTTGCACTGGCATCCGATTCTTCCAATCCTGCTTTTGTCCCGGAAACATTTACACCCAATTATCAGCGATCTCTATATTCCACTTTCCGAAAACTTGTTCGCGACAGATTTGGCCTGCTTAAAAATTCATTATCCAAGCTTGATACGACAAGCAAAGAACTGGCAAAGAAAGTACTGGATATGGAACCGCAAGTGCTGGAATGTTTTAGTGAAATATACCGACTCAAGATTGGCGCTGTTAAAACGCGGGTTCATGGAGATTATCATCTCGGTCAGGTGCTGTTCACCGGTAAGGACTTTGTTATTATTGACTTTGAAGGTGAGCCTGGATTCTCATTCAACGAACGGAGACTAAAAAAGAGTCCGTTTAAAGATGTTGCGGGAATGATGCGCTCTTTCCATTACGCGGCTTTCGGCAAGATTTTGCTTAATGAAAACTATCGTGACCGGGATATGGATTTCCTGGAAGCATGGGCTGAGCAATGGCAGCATTATGTGAGCAGATTCTACCTGGGCGCTTACATGGAAAGAATGGGAATGGGCCGTGAACTCTCACAGGAGAATGATTTGCTTATTCGTATCTTCCTGATTGAGAAATCAATTTATGAGTTAGGCTACGAATTGAATGGCCGCCCCGATTGGGCGATTATTCCGTTGCGTGGAATTTTATATCACATGAACCGCTACCTGCTTGAGAAAGAGCAATCCGACAAGAAAAAGAAGAATAAATAATGTGTATTGGGCATTAGGTGTTGGCAGCCCGCTAATCCCTAAGGCCTAATTGCGATATATTAAAAATTGGACATGGCTAAAAAGACAACCACTCAGGCAAGCTCAGGCAACGATAGTCAAAGCTTATTGACTGATTTTGATATCCACTTATTCAAAACAGGTAAACACTTTAAGTTATATGAAAAACTTGGTGCTCACGTAACTTCGTTTGGGAATAAGAAAGGTGTGTACTTTGCTGTATGGGCACCAAATGCAAAAGCAGTTTCAGTAATCGGTGATTTCAATGGCTGGAACGACTCAAAGAACAAACTAAATCCGCGCTGGGACCAGTCCGGTATTTGGGAAATTTTTGTTCCCGGTCTGCAGAAAGGTGCTATATATAAATATGCAATCCATTCTAACACGGGTGATTATTTAGAGAAAGCTGATCCATTCGCAGCATTCGCAGAAGTGGCTCCTAAAACTGCATCCATCGTTTGGCCACGAGAGTATAAATGGAAAGACAAGAAATGGTTAACGGATCGTAAGGCGCTCACAGATAAACCTAAACCCTATTCGGTTTACGAAATGCACATGGGCTCGTGGCGGAGAAAGCCTGAAGAAGGCAATCGTTCATTGAGTTACCTCGAACTGGCCGATGAACTTGTGAAATATCTCAAAGAGATGAACTACACGCACGTGGAGTTTCTGCCGGTAATGGAACATCCGTTTTTCGGCTCATGGGGTTATCAGATCACCGGATATTTTGCGCCTACCAGTCGCTTCGGTAATCCGGAAGAGTTTATGACATTGGTGGATACGCTTCATCAGAACAATATTGGAGTAATTCTCGATTGGGTACCATCGCATTACCCTGGTGATGATATTTGATCGGTGACGTATTCAGATCGCCCATGTTAAGCACACC
>CAZHQP010000337.1:0-3213 GCA_964534735.1 uncultured Roseivirgaceae bacterium | reverse complement strand
AGCTGGCTCAACCTGGGCATTGCCGGGGGCATTTGGGTAGTGCTGTTCATCTTCAACCGACTGAAGATTCACTACGCATGGCCGTACCTGGTGGGTGGCTTTATCATGTGGTACTTCATGATGGGTTCAGGTGTGCATGCAACCATTACCGGTGTGATCGTAGCCTTTGCTATCCCTTTCGGATCAGGTGGTGAATCAACGGTCTCCTACCGGTTACAGAACTTCCTGCACAAACCGGTTGCGTTCCTGATTCTTCCGTTGTTTGCACTCGCTAATACCAGCATTGTTATCGGAGAAGGATTCTATCATGAACTCGGGAGCATGATTAGCATTGGTGTGATGGCCGGATTGTTTATCGGCAAACCAGTCGGCATACTTGCCTTTACGTATGCTGCGGTAAAACTCCGCGTCAGTCAGCTTGCAACCGGTATCCGCTGGAAGCATATCCTGGGAGCCGGGATGCTGGGCGGGATTGGTTTTACCATGTCAATCTTCATCAGCCTGCTGGCATTCGACAATGCATCGGTCATTGATCATGCAAAGGTTGCCGTATTGCTTGCATCACTGGTGAGTGGAGTTGCAGGCTTACTCTATCTGCGTTTTGTCACCCGTAACGATTTACCACGGACGGTTACGTTTACGATCCGCTCCGCGCGCAGCGATGAGTTTGACCAGGTTGGCGAACTGATGGTGAAGGTGTACACGGCCCTTGATGGCTTTCCAAAAGAATCCGAGCAACCGGAATATTACCAGCTTCTCCGCAATGTCGGATCGATCACAACGAAACCGGATGTTGAACTGCTGATTGCTGAATCTTCCGACAACCGAGTTGCGGGATGCGTAGTGTATTTCGGTGACATCCGTCATTACGGTTCAGGCGGAATTGCAACCCGTGAAGATAACAGTGCCGGATTTCGGTTGCTGGCTGTGCATGAGTCCATGCGCGGCAACGGAGTCGGTCAGTTGCTTACACAGGCATGCATTGATCGCGCCCGCAACCAGGGCCGCAGACAATTGATACTTCATTCCACGATGGCGATGGTACCCGCCCAGCGGATGTACGAACGCATGGGTTTCAAGCGTTCGGAAGATTTGGACTTCATGCAACAGCAGTTGAAGGTAATGGGATTCCGACTGAAGTTTTAAGTATATTACAGGTATAATGAAACCAAGATACGTGGTCAAATCTACAATCAGTGCTATCTTGCTAATAACGATTTCGTTTGGAATCTCAGCTCAGTCGTTTGAAGGAAAAATCACCTATCGACTTTCGGTTGAAAGTAAGGACACAACGAAGGTATCACCAAGCCAGATTAATATGATGTTCAATGATGCCGACACAATGGCTGTGTTGTATATCAGTAATAATCGTTTTAAAATGATCACGCTCAATCGCGCTACAGGCGAGCCAAGAGTAATCAATCAATATGATCCGGCTACCAAAACTATTTATGACTACATGTACAATAGTGAATTTGTCATCGAATCAGGTAATGCCACCCTGTATGAATACCGGAAAAAGAAGCATAAAAAAGATGGCCAAAAGGTTTTACTGGATGAAAACTGCGCTGTCGATAAGTTGACTTACTCCAACGTAACAATATTCATGTGGCATTCGCCCAGATTTCCAGTCGATCCAGAAACAATACACAAAGACGCTCCATCATTTTTGCAATTCATCCGCCAGATCGGGCGTATTCCTTTAAAATTTACCATGTCTAGCTCAAACACAGTGCACAAACTTGTTTACGAAGCTCTGTCCATAAGCCGCGAGTCTGTTCCCGATTACGTGTTTGATCATCCGACCCAAAAAAAATAAGTGCGGTTAAGACAGTCGTTTCGCAAACCGTTCAATCGTCAACCCCTGCAACATGATGCTGACCACGACACAGGTGTATGTGGCAATCGTCAGCAGTTCTTTAGCTTCGCTTTCCGGAAGCGAAAGCACGAGTGCAATGGAGAGCCCGCCCCGAAGTCCGCCCCAGATTACAATCCCTGCTTCCTTCTTGTTGAGATTGGTAAACCGTGGCATCAGCCATACCGGAATAAATACAACAATCGCACGCGAGAGCAGTACGATGAGTACGGTTATTCCGCCAATGACTAAATAACTCATCTTGAATTCAATCACCACCAGCACAAACGCGATCATGATGAACAGCATGGCGTTCAGAATAACATCCAGGAGTTTCCAGAATTTGTTCACATATTCCAGCGTATGGTCACTCATGGCTTCCTTCTGATTGTAGTTGCCGACAAACAGCCCCATGATTACCATCCCCAATGCACCGGAAAGGTGCAGATAGTTAGCCAGCGAATATCCGCCCATCACAAAAGCAATCGTCAGCAACACTTCGGCTTCATAGTTATCAATCGTGCGTAACAGCCGATGGAGTATGATTCCGAGTACCAGTCCGAACACTCCTCCACCAACAGCCTCCTGTACAAACAGTAACCCGAAATGCCCGAAGTTGACATCACCCTCCCGGAGAATTTCCAGCAGGGCGATAAACACGACTACACCTACTCCATCGTTAAAGAGTGATTCACCCACGATCGTTGATTCAACTTTTTTTGAAACATTGGCTTTGGTCAGAATGCCCAGCACCGCGATCGGATCCGTTGGCGAGATCAGTGCTCCGAAGATCAGGCAATGAATCAGAGTGACCGGAACATGAAACGCATTACAGATCCAGAATAATACCCCACCAATAATTACCGTAGAAACGATGACACCGACTACGGCAAAGAGTGTAATCGGCTTGATTTGGCTTTTAATATCGTTCCAGCTCGTATGCAATGAGCCGGCAAACAGCAGGAACCCCAGCATGATGTTCAGGATAAACCCACTGATGTCCGTGTGCTCGATTGTGTCGCGGATGTCTTCGTAATGAACAATCTCCCATTGCTTCGTAGCAATGATAAGCAATGAAAAAACCGTAGATAAAAAGAACAAGCCGATCACGAACGGCATCCGGATAAACCGGTGATTGATATAGGCAAAGGCAGCGGAAATGCCAATCAGTATCGTAAGCGTCAGGTAGATACTCATGGCATCAATAGTTAAGGATGGCGAGTGTATCCAGTGAAAGTCGATGTTGCATCCACCGTTGCAATTTCATTCTGTCTTCCTCGACCAGCTTTCGGGAAGAACTATAGATCAGTACGGGTACGGTTCGGGCCGAATCGCCTGCCATAAATTCATGATTGCTG
>CAZHQP010000336.1:0-3215 GCA_964534735.1 uncultured Roseivirgaceae bacterium | reverse complement strand
AAACATGTGCTTGGTAAATCCGATTTTTTCATACGCCCTGATAGCTGGCTCATTTAAATAATAGACCTCAAGCCGCAATTCAGATACACCTCGCCCGGCACACCAGCTTTTCAATCGCTCAATGACTCTTTGATTGATACCCTTTCCGCGATACTCAGGCTTTACATACATAAACCCGAGATACCCGTGCTGCGCATGCTGTACAAAAGGCCTGGCATTTTCGATTCGTGCATATCCGCAACCCACCAGCTGTTCATCCAACTCTGCAACAACCAACTCAATGTGCTGCGCTGTGATCATTTGTTCAAGATCGTAATACCGGGTTGCCTCACGCTTTAACGTAATGTCAAAAGGACGTTCGGCATCAATCACGCCCTGTTCAAAAACGAGCAGTGTTTCGAGGTCATCATGCGTTGCGGATCGGATAATAAGCGGATTATTCATTGCATAAATCTGATAAAAAAGAAACACAAATCCTTCGCATCCGTTTAGGGAAGGATGCGCCTTACCCCCAGCCTGCCCTTGATTGTATTCGTATCGATGTCCGCCATCGCTCAACAGAGAGAAGATTCAACTCAGGTTTTTGAAACGATAGAATGGAGCGCTTCCCGCAGACTTACATTCGAGGATTTCAAAAAAGTGCCGGAGAATCCATATACAGTAGAGACTGTAATCCTGAACCTGGGCATTAACTCAACGTTAGACAGTCTCAAGCTTCCGCAGCTCAAAACGTTTAATGGTCAGGTTACAACCGTGTTTTATCCTACATTTTCATGGATCGACAAATCAAATACTACCGGCCTTCAGTATTCAAATACCGTCTTTGACATTTATGAATGGATCAGCCGCGAGTTCCGCAAAAGACTGAACGAAAACCGCGAGCTGGTGCTGGCCGGAAAGGTTAAAGAAATTTCAGAAGAGCTTAACCGCGAATTCACGCTGATCCTCGAGGCCTATGACGCTGAAACGAAATCCGCTTCAAATCTGCTGGAGCAGATGAAATGGGAATCACACATCAGCCAACAGCTAATTTCATTATCGGCATACTGCAAAAGCTGTAGCGAATCGAAAATAAAATAATCCTTACGCCACCGCGCTCAGCACATTATACTTGTTACGATATTCAACGGGAGAAAGCCCGGTGATCTTTTTAAACGTGGTACGGAACGCTTTGATATCGTTATAGCCAACTTTATACATTACCTCGTTCACGTTCTCACGCGATGACTCCAGGCTCATCTTCGCAGCTTCAATCTTCACCCGCTGAATGTATTCAACAACGGTATTCGCAGTGGCTTTCTTGAATCTTCGCTCCAGGTTTCTTCGTCCCAGCGCAAACATGGAAGCAAGCTGATCAACCGTAATCTTGTCCTGGTAATTGCTTTCAATAAACATCTGTGCTTCCTTGATCGGAGTATCGCCATGTTCCTTTGTTCCGGTAAACATCATAAAGGCCGACTGGTTCTCACGGTCAATCTCCAGGGCAAATACTTTTGCGCACAGCACAGCGGTTTCCCGATTCACATATTTCTCAATGAGATATAGAACAAGATTTAAATATGAGTACGCGCCCCCGCTGGAATAAATGCCATCTTCATCGGTAACGATCTTCTCAGCAATGAGGTTAACCTGCGGAAACATTTTCCGGAACTGGTTTTCAGCAAGCCAGTGCGTGGCTAATTTTTTTCCATCCGCGAGGCCGGTTGAAGCAAGCATAAACGCACCGATGCAAAGACTGGCAACCTCTGCCCCGTTTGCATGCTGCGCCTGGATCCACGGAATAAAATCTTTGTTTATCTCTACACCCTGAGCAGGATCGCCATCTATTGCAGGAATAATGATCAAGTCCGTTTTCTTCAGGTCATTGATCAGCACATTCGCGTGTGCCGTAAACGCTCCTCCGCTTAACGGAATTTCATTCTTCAAGCCAACCAGCTGAATGTTAAACATCGGCTGTTCGCCTTTCGATTGAAAAAACTGGTTAACCTGAGAGAGCAATTGGCGTGGGCCTTCAATACTGCCAAGAATTGCACCTTGTGGAAGTAAAATTGAAACGTGCTTCATGATGTTGAATTTTAATTGCGCTGCAAGCATAAATACTGTCTGCCTGTATTCCAAAGCTAACAAGTTGATTTGTCGCAATCAACCCGCTCGAATGCCGGATTTGTACCTTCGTGGAAAAGAGGGCTTGCGTAAGTTTGTTGTGTAAAGCTTAAAATCATGGAAAAACATACAGTGAAAGACGATATCCATTTGATCTGCGCTCGGGCAACTTCCTTTCCGGATGGAATCACGGAAGCGTTTCAAAAGCTTGAGCAAACCGATGCTTCTATCGCAAAGCGTAAGCGCTATGGCATTTCACATGGCAGTGATAGAGGCATAATTTATTGGGCTGCGGTTGAAGAAGCTTTTAAAGGAGAAGCATACACGTTCGGGCTCGAGCAATACACCATTAAGAAAGGTGTTTATTCAGCGAAGCTTCTCATGAACATAAAGGGTAAAGAAGAATTGATCGGAAAGGCATTTGATCAGTTGCTTAAACATCCGAAGCTTGATCCAATGGGTGAATGTATCGAACAATATACTCATGAGAATGAAGTAGTGTGTATGGTAAGGACATTGGAATAAGGTCGCGTTAACCCCACATTATGGCGCATTCACACCCGCCTGAGACTAACGCGATCCCGTACATTTGTCTAACACAAAAGCAGAACAAGCTATGAAGTTCACCACGATAAAAAAGAACATCCTGATTGAGGCTACCAAGCAAAAGGTTTGGCATGTTCTGTTGAATGATACGTTTTCCCGGATCTGGTACCAGGAATTCAGTACCGGAGCGTATGCGCAAACCGACTGGAACATCAACAGCAAAGTGATCTTTGCAGATCCAACCGGCAACGGACTCATCGGTAAGATCATTGAGAACCGGAAGTTCGAAGCGCTTACGATCGAGTTTACGGGTCAGCTGGTAGACGGTGTTGAAGATTATACCAGTCAAGCTGCAAAAGAGTTAAAAGGCAAACGCGAGAGCTACCGCATCAAGGAGCAAAACGGACCTGTGCTGTTATCCATCTCTGCGGATCTTGCAGAATTATACGCTGAACAAATGGAACCAGCCTGGGAACGGGCCTTACTTAAAATAAAAAGTCTTTCCGAAAATAAAACTACGTTTGGCAGAGCATCAATCACCCGCGTGCTGATGATCGTTTTGTTTT
>CAZHQP010000335.1:0-3275 GCA_964534735.1 uncultured Roseivirgaceae bacterium | reverse complement strand
GTTGTATGGGATGGTTTTGCTTCAGGCTTAGTACGTGAAAATGCGTTCATTACTGAAGAAACAAAGATTAAAGAGGCCGTCCACCTGATTATGGAAGAGTTTAAATACCGTGGCGATAAAGTTAACAAGGTTAACTAGCGGACATGGAGTTTAAGTGAAAAGGGCTTTAGAGGCCCTTTTCTTTTATTTAACATTTCGATTATAAACATGCAGGATTTTGTTGTACGCAAGCAGGTAGAGATCAGAGGTGCCATGAAAAATGTGTGGCATGCCCTGACAGATCCCGATCTAACCAAGAAGTATTTTTTCGGATGCAAGGTAGACTCTTCCTGGATTGTTGGAACGCCTATTACATTTAAGCGAAAAATTCTGGGGATTTTTCCTTTCGAGTTACAAGGCACGATCATTAAAATAGACCGGGGCAGATTTCTTGAATATACACTTAAGAATAAAAAATCAGATACCCAATCAACCGTAACAATTGAATTGTATGAGGAAGCTGGAAAAACGGTAACCTCGATTACGGACGATGTTGGAAGCGATGAGGATGCTGAAAACCGGTATGAACGATCACTGAAAGGTTGGGACAAAATCCTGACCGGATTAAAACGTATAACAGAAAGCAAGCTGACATGAGTTTCATAAAAACAGCAGCTCAGGAAAAAGCCGTTTCGCACGTTGTCCCGCGTACATTGCTGTTGATCGCTCATGCCCATGTTTTTTCATTCACGGAAGGTTGGAACGAGCTCCAGGATGAGCCCGGTAACTTTCCGTTTGCTGACCACGCTTTTAATTTTGATTACCTCCTTCATTTAAGTGGAATCAATTACCTGATTCACCCTGACGATGTTTCGCAGGTAATTCACATGATTCAGACGGGAAGTACAGAGCTGGTTGAGTTTAATATCCGATTTATAAATCGGATTGGTGAAATGAAATCATTAATCGGGCTGGCACGATTGGTGCCGAAAGTATAATACATTCAAAATTTTTGGATATGAAAAAGCTATTGAAAAAACGTAAGGCTAAGAGTTTTCTCTTAAATAATCGAGTGATGCTTGCTGCCCTGGCGGGTGCCTTAACTGGCCTTGCCGTAACCTATTTACTCGAAACAGAAAAAGGAAGAGCGTTGCTGAGTAATGTTCGTGAATCGGTAAAGAGTGTTACCGGAAATGTGAATATTTCAAAGCTGCTCCAGGGCACGTTGCAGCAAGGGTAGTTGTGCAGGATTGATCATAAGTGAAGCTTGATCAAAGCTCATCCATTCCGCACGATCAACTTCAGGAATGGAAATGAATTTCTTTGATCGGGGTGGCCACTCGACATCGATGTAATTCGAAGTAATTCCCGATGCAGAATCCCATTCTCCTTTGAATGCCCACGCATAAATTACCTTTCCGCTTTTAAGCTTAACTGAACCTAAGGGATGAAATGGTCCGGCAGGAGTGATGCCGGTTTCTTCCTTAAACTCTCGCTGTGCTGCTGCGAGAAGCTCTTCATCATTTTCAACTAATCCTTTGGAAATACTCCAGGCACCCTCATTTTTCTTTGCCCAGAATGGACCACCGGGATGAACCAGGAAAAACTGTAATTCAGATCCCTGCTTTTGATACATTAAAAGCCCTGCAGATTGTTGAGGCATAAATTCCTAAAGGCTACAATATCTGAATAATCAGTCAGACTCGTGCTTTGTTTTTTGTTCCGCTGTTGATTCGCGGGTCTCGCGCACTTTTTGAGGCGTAGCCGTTTCTTTTTTCGTAGTGTCGTACGATGTGAATTTCTTATCATTATGCTGCTCGCCTTTCGTGGAAGGTGTTTTACGTTTGTGATCGTTGGGATTTTCAGGCTTATCCGGAGTGTGCTTTTTCATAATTATCTTTTTACTATGCATGCTTAAAACCCACGCCATTTTTTTTATTGTCTTAACAAAGCCAGGATCACAAGCTGTGGGGAAATTCCATGGCGTTTTGTAGAACTTATGCCGTGCTTGCTTTGCTGACTACATACGAGATTGATTTTATTTCCGGCATGATTTCGTATCAGGAATAGTCAAAAAACAATGTTATGAATCATGATAAAAAAGAGACTGGTTATAAAAAATCTGCTGATGCTGTTGAAACGCCAGTTCCGCCACAGCATATGGATCCCTCCAAAAAACCGAAAACGGAAAAGCAAGATTCAAAACCTGATAAAAAGAATAAAAAGTAATTGTTATTCGGTTTCAATTTCCTCAATAGAATTAATATCTGGTTATCGCTAAGATTTCTTGCGCGTACTTTTCTTCGCTGAAGTTTTCTTCTTCGGAACTTTAGCGCCTGCTTTACGTGCTTCTGACAATCCGATGGCAATAGCCTGCTTGCGACTGGTAACTTTTTTGCCACTTCCGCTTTTTAATGTTCCGCGCTTTTTCTCGTGCATTACCTTTTCAACTTTTTCAGATGCTTTCTTTGAATATTTGGCCATAACTTTTTTATTAAGATTGATTAATGATTTATCCGTTTACAATTTCTCCTCCGTTGGGATGTAAGAACTGCCCTGTCATGTACGCTGAATCGTTGCACGCCAGGAAGAGATAGCTCGGAGCAACTTCTGCCGGCTCACCTGCACGGCCCATCGGAACATCGCTGCCAAACTTCGCTACTTTTTCAGGCTTGAAGGATGATGCAATTAGTGGAGTCCAGATCGGTCCCGGAGCAACGCCATTTACCCGAATGCCTTTGCTTGCCAGGTTGGATGACAGGCTTCGTGTAAAGGAAACAATTGCACCTTTCGTAGAAGCATAATCGATCAGGGTGTCACTTCCGCGATATGCAGTAACCGATGAAGTATTGATGATGCTGCTTCCTTTTCTCAAATGACTTAATGCTGCCTGCGTAACCCAGAAGTAGGGCATGACATTGTTGGTGAATGTTTGCTGCAGTTGCCTGGAGGAAATGTCTTGCAGTGTCTTAGATTCATAATGCAGCGCGGCATTATTAACGAGTACATCAAGCTTACCAAACTTTTTAATGGTTTTATCAACAATCGATTTGCAGTGACGTTCCTTGCTTAAATCTCCCCGAAGCAGCAGGCATTCTGTATGTTCATCTACCAACCGCTTGGTTTCTTTTGCGTCCGCATCTTCACTGAGGTACGCAATGGCTACATTGGCTCCTTCCTGCGCAAATAATATTGCAACAGCTCTTCCAATCCCGCTATCGCCTCCGGTTATCAAAGCGACCTTTCCGTATAGCTTTCCGTTTCTATATTCTTTGGATTCAGCCTTTGGTTGAGGA
>CAZHQP010000334.1:0-3277 GCA_964534735.1 uncultured Roseivirgaceae bacterium | reverse complement strand
AGATGACATGATAAAAAAGATGGGTGAAAACGGAGGTGTTATCATGATCAATTTTTACAATGCCTTTCTTGATTCCACTGTAGTTAATCAAAATGATATTAATCGAAAGAAATTAAACGCGTTACTGGAAGAGAGAAAGCTTACCACCATGGACTCGCTGGCTAAACCGATTATCGCGCAGTTCGAAAAAGACAATCCGTCTTTAAAAACGGATGTTCAGGTTGTGGCGAATCATATCGATCACGTTGTTAAAATTGCAGGCATCGATCACGTGGGAATCGGTTCTGATTATGATGGTGTGGATGGTGACCTGCCTACAGGCCTGGAGGATGTTTCAAAATATCCCAATTTGATTTTTGAGCTTTTAAAGCGCGGCTACAGTCCGGACGACATTGAAAAAATCTGTTCTAAAAACGTCTTCAGGGTTTGGAATAAGGTAATTGAAGCGTCTGAGAAATAGAAATACCGGGCTAAACGCAAGTTATTTAGGAGTCACTCGGGTAGTGACTTCTTTTTTTTACCTTCACAGGTAAAATCATTTGACAAAGTACCTCAACTCCAGTTGAATGATTCGTCCCTAAACCTGTTGATATGAGAAGAAATTTACTTGTTTTCGTGGCGCTCTGCTGCGGGCATTCATTGTACGCTCAGAAACCGATGAGTGTCAAAATCAAAGATCCCATTATATGCTATGCGGGTTCAGAAGATCATAAGCACAACGTTGCTCCGCCCGAAGCATTTGTGAAAAATGCAAAACGGAATGTGCTGCACTTAACAAATTCAACCGTAATTGAAGTAACCTATATTGGTTTTGAAAATGTTCCTCAGGCACAGGCCGCTTTTCAACGTGCCGTTGACATCTGGGCTTCACTGCTTACAACCTCCGTACCGATACGCATTGAAGCACGATGGACAACTCTGGCAGCTAACGTATTGGGCTCTGCCAACTACACAGGCGCATATGCTAATTTCATTGGGGCTCAAAAATTGAATGTATTTTATCCGGTAGCACTTGCAGAAAAAATCTCCGGCAGAGAATTGAACGGAGGGGGACCGGATATCTTCGCCAATTTCAATAGCAATTTCGACTGGCATTATGATCCGGATGACACTAATATACCGTCCGGTAAATATGATTTAACAACGGTTGTGTTACATGAGATAGGTCATGGGCTGGGGTTTTCAGGAACATTTACAACTTCCGGAGGTCAGGGGCAATTTGGATTACTCGGAACCGGTGTTCCGATTGTTTATGATGCGTTTCTTCAAAACAGCGTCCCTGCAAACCTGATTGCCACCATCACTTCTCCTTCGGCCGCTATGTCTACGCAACTTACCAGCCGGGCACTTTTTTTCAACGGACCCAGTGGTGTATCCAAAATTTACGCGCCCGGTGTATTTAATGGAGGTTCCAGTATAAGTCACCTGGATGAACTAACCTTTAACGATACGGACGATGCTTTAATGACTCCTCAGATTGCCCCGCAAGAAAGAATCAGAAATCCGGGAATTGCATTGAATATACTTAATGACCTTGGATGGGACATTATTCATATCCATCATTTTAAATTACCCGATAGCGAAGATCTTGACGGGCCCTTTACTGTAACCGCAAGCATTGATGCCGATCATGGTTATAACGAGGCATCGGTAATATTACATCATACGCTTGATGGTACCACATTTTCAGAAGTTCCCATGACGGACCAGGGAAATAACGTTTACAGTGCGTTCGTTCCAAGCCAGAATGTTGAACGTGAGTATGGGTATTTTATTTCCGTGGAGAACAACGAGGGAGCTGTTTTTTCTAACCCCGGAACGCTTGTGCGTATAAAAGATACCCAATTTCAGCTTTTTAATGTATTTAAAGCCGGACCTGACAATGAAGATCCCATTATAACACACGTTAAAAAATTATACCTGCTGGAGTCTGAGACTGAGTTGGAAGTGAATGCCATTATCAGCGATAACATCGGATCACTTAATGCTACGCTGAAATATTCCATTAACGATGAAGCACAGGATGACATTGCGATGACATTGACTGATCCGGGTGAAGATTCGGTTTATACCGCAACTATTCATTTTAGCGGGCTGACCAATGGCGATGCGATTAAATATCAAATCATTGCTGTCGATAACTCATCACACCATAATGAAACTATTTCTCCTAAAACAGACGAATATAAAGTAGGCATTGTGGGTTTTGCATCCGCCCAGGCGTCTTATCAAACAACGTTTGCAAGCGCAGAGCGCGATGAGGAATTTTTTGGGGAAGGTTTCATCATTGACATGCCAACAGGCTTTACAAACAACGCAATTCATTCTGAACATCCATATGAAAACGGTGCAGGATTTACCAACAATGAACGTGAGCTTATCTATCAACTTCGCATCCCGATTATTGTTGCCAGCTCAAACGCCTTTATCCGGTTTGATGAAATTGCGTTGGTGGAACCCGGTGCTACAGGCTCTGTTTTTGGAGATCCTGATTTTTATGATTATGTAGTGGTTGAGGGCTCAAATGATCAGGGTGAAACCTGGGTTCCACTGGCACCTGGATATGACGCACGTTCAAGCAACACTTGGCTTACTAAATATAACAGCAACGTTAATTCACAAGGAAACTCACTGGCCGTAGGTGATCCTAATCTTTACAAGTCGCGACAAATCAACCTACTTGACGCATTTGAGCCAGGCGATGAAATCCTGATCCGGTTCAGAATGCACATTGATGAGCTGGCTTCCGGATGGGGCTGGACAATCGACAACCTAGCTATTCAAAGCGTTATAACCGATGTTGAGAATACGTTAGAAGCAGGCATTTCCGTATACCCGAATCCGGTTACTGAAAAAATTGTTATCGAAGCGGATGCCAACGGCTCTTCAAAATTCTCTGTGCAGTTGTTAACGCTGCAAGGGCAGAAAATTTATGAAGGCAACGGGCAGGTTGAAGATGGTAAGATCGTGCACACGATTGCTGCCAGTCAGTTATCGGCCGGAATGTATCTCGTTAAAATATCCAATGGCACGAAATCAGTCGTTCGGAAGGTAATAAAGCGATAGTTTATTGCTGCAAAAAGTAAACATCCGTCCTGTCGGTCGACAGGACGGTTTTTTTATGTCTTGAAATTATAATTCACCATACCCATGAATGATCAAAATCTGTTCTTATTTTTGCAGGATTTTTAGATCAGAACCTTATTGAAATTCAGGATTAGAACCACTCATTCCGCTGATTTCATGGAGTTGTTTCCCGAAAGAGCTCCTCTCAACA
>CAZHQP010000333.1:0-3291 GCA_964534735.1 uncultured Roseivirgaceae bacterium | reverse complement strand
ACTCGTTGCACAATTATTTACTGTGCCTGCCATGAACGAATCGCTGGAAGCTCCTGATAAAGCCAATGCAATCTTCCTGGCAAGCTATAATTTCGAAATGCGGGACGACAATCCGGATTATCCTGCTCTTGTACTTGGAAACTACATGTTGGGTGGCGGATTTTTAAATTCACGCTTGGCCGTGCGCATTCGTCAGAAAGAAGGATTGAGCTATGGAGTCGGATCTTCCTTCTCTGCCGGTTCGCTTGATAACATCGGAACGTTCTTCGCTAACGCGATTTACGCACCTGAGAATGCCGAAAAACTCGAAGCAGCCTTTAAAGAAGAAATTCAAAAAGTGATTACCGAAGGATTTACAGCAGAAGAAGTCGCTGCAGCTAAATCAGGCTGGTTACAGGGACGGACCGTTTCCCGTGCCCAGGATGGAACTCTTTCCGGAACGCTTAACAATTACTTATTCATCAAACGTAATTTGTCGTGGGATGATGCGTACGAGAAAAAGATCAATGCATTAACACCGGAACAAATCAATGCCGCCATGAAGAAATATCTGAAGCCTGAAATGATCAATATTGTTAAGGCCGGGGATTTTGCAAAAGCGAAAGCTGCTCCGAAGAAATAATTCAACCTTCGTGGTCTGAGTCCTCTCAGACCATGATGCATTAAAAAAGGCCTGATTATAATCAGGCCTTTTTAATTTAAATGGTACACATCCCGGCTTCGCTCCTCCTGATCCAGCAAGTGCAACTGGTACCGGATGCGCTGAATCAGAAATGATTCACGGCTGTTACCATCCGTCAATAAAAAATCATACCGGTCATTTAACTCAAGGTTCAGCTCAACAGCAATGGAATACGGATTAAAATTAGATTCTGGACGAATGATATTACGTTTGGAGAGATACTCCCGGAAAAACTCATCCAGCTTTGAACTGATGGGATCATGCAGATTTGTATTCCAAAAACTGACATCCCCGGCCGGGTATTGTTTTGACTTATAGCTGCGGTACATTTTATCCATGGTGAACATATCATGGCATTTCACAATTATGTCCGATTCACCATCCGGATATTTTTTAATAACACTTTCAAGCTTCATCAACGCACCAATCCGCTCGATATTAATGGCATGATTAAAATGAATCCCGAATTTAATGTCATCCGTTTCAGCATCCAGCAGCAGCTCACGGTAGCGGGGTTCAAAAATGTGAAGCGGAACCAGCTCGCCCGGCAAGGGAAGAATCGTAAGAGGGAACATGGGTATCGTTTTCGTCATCTTTGCTATAATATTGATGTCGTTAGTACCGGATAATATATTTTGGCTGAACGTTAAATTCTTTTTGGAGCTTTTCCTCTCCTGGTAAAAAACCCAGGTTAATCAGAAAAGAAAAACCCGCTACAGTTCCACCCAATTGCTGTACAAGCCACCCTGCCGCACTGGCGGTTCCACCGGTTGCGAGCAAATCGTCATGCACCAAAACATTCCATCCTTTTTGAATGGCATCTTCATGAACTTCCACGGATGCAGTTCCGTACTCCAACGCATATTCCTGAGAAATAGTTTTGTAGGGAAGCTTGCCGGATTTACGCATGGGTATAAACGCGCATTTAAGCTCCTGTGCCAGGATCGACCCGAAGATAAAGCCCCGCGCTTCAACTGCCGCAATGGCATCAATCTTTTGATTTTTATATTGCTCAGCAATTGCAACGATCACATCTTTTACCAATTTATGATCAGCCAGCATGGGCGTAATATCTTTAAATAAGATTCCGGGCTTTGGGAAATCCTGCACATCGCGGATAACGCTTTTAATTCGGGTCTCTAAACTCATTCGGGAGAGATAATCGTTCAAATTAAGAAGTAAATTGAGATATTAAAATGCCCTCTTTCGGTTACCCACTGTAATAAGACGGATTAAACAATAATTTACCCCATGAGAAAAATAATAGTAGTAACAGCGCTTCTGACTTCGTCTCTTTGCCATGCCCAGGATACGCTTTTCAAGATTATTTCGGCTAAGGGAGTAGTCATGCTGGATAATGACACCGCTTTTTGTGGTCAGTACGTAACCAGCTCAAACCTTTCTCTGCATATAAAAGGCAAGACAGAATATGCAATTATCCTGACCGAAAAAGGGTTTGTTTTTAAGCTTAAGTCAGGAAGATATTCTGTTAAAGAGCTTTTCAAAAAAGAGTACCCTCGATTTGCAAATTCAACTGGTACTGTATACCGCGATGATTTGATTCCGTTACGGATTGTCTCTACCTATAATTCCACAATTTTTTATACGGAGATTCTCTAACCGTAATTGCGCGACCTTATGAGGTTCCTGTAAAACAATATCAACTGGTTGTTAGCAATATCTTCTCGGAAAAGCTCTTTGAGTCGGGATTCACTGATGCCAATGTCTACACGGTCAACATTTCGGATTTGTACGATCGCTATGGAGGTCTCATTTTTCAAATACAAAGTGACAGGCAAAACATTCACTCGAAAGAGTATCTTGCTAAAAAAATACAATCAACCGACAAGATTAAAATTTCCAATGACTTTGAGTGCATCCGTGAGAATGATTTTGTTTCGCGGGAGTTATCAACGTTAGCCGTGTGCGAAGCTTATGATCTTAACCTTGATCAGGTTCATCACTTGTTTAAGCTCTGGAAATTTTCAAATTCTACAGGCACTAAAATTACGCATCCGTACTATCAGCGTCTTGTAAAGCTGTATGAACTTGAAAGATTTCTTCCCATTCCCCTAACCGGATATTAATTTTCCGGAAAGGATAATTGTATCGATACAATTATTCCCGAACGCGTAGGGCAAATATGCAATTGACGGAATTGGCTTTGTAATAAAAACATTGGCAATCTTACCTTTCGTAATGCTACCGTGTGTTTTCTCTAACTCCAGTGCAACTGCAGTATTGATCGTTGCTGCGTTAATAGCTTCTTCCGGAGTCATTCGCATTTTAATGCACGCCAACGAAATCACTAATGGCATACTTCCACTCGGTGCGCTTCCGGGATTGTAATCGGAAGCAATCGCTACCGGCAATCCGGCTTCCATCAACTTTCGCACCGGTGGAAAAGGGAGATTTAAAAAGAACGCTGCTCCCGGCAACGCAGTAGGCATTACCAATGAATTCTTAAGACAGGCTATTTCTTCGTCCCCGATGTTTTCCAAATGATCAACACTCAGCGCATGTGTATTCACTCCAGCCTGAACTCCGCCAGATCGATGCAACTGATTCGCATGGATTCGGGGCTTCATTCCGGCTTTCTTACCAACCTC
>CAZHQP010000332.1:3033-3292 GCA_964534735.1 uncultured Roseivirgaceae bacterium | reverse complement strand
AACTTGTTGAACGTGCCGATGAGCTCTATGATGTTGAGATCACCAGCATAAGCCAGCAAGGCGAAGCAGTATTCAATCATCCGAAATACAAGAGCAGCTTCCGGTTAAACTCCTTGTTTGTATCGGCCAACGTGCGGGACATGGTGAACGATGGCCGCGGAGATTACGTTCCGGTTTTTTTCTGAGCGAAATCCCGAACCTGTTCAAGCGCAACATTCTTCCACTGGATGTTGCCCTTGTTCATGTATCGACACCTGAC
>CAZHQP010000332.1:0-3023 GCA_964534735.1 uncultured Roseivirgaceae bacterium | reverse complement strand
TCGATGTCGTTGCAACTGCAATCAAGTGCGCGAAATATGTAATTGCGCAGGTTAATCCCCGCATGCCACGGACGCATGGCGACAGCATGGTTCACATGAGTGTTTTCAATGCGATGGTTTATTTCGAGCAGGAACTTCCAGAAGTAATATCGAATGAAAGCATCTCTGAAATTTCGCAACGAATCGGAGAATATTGCGCATCTCTCGTAGAAGATGGTGCTACCCTGCAGACGGGTATCGGGTCCATCCCCGATGCAGTGCTGGCCAGTCTCGGCAATCATAAAGATCTTGGGATTCACACAGAGATGTTTTCTGATGGTATCATTCCATTAATGGAAAACGGAGTGATTAATAATAAATTCAAAAAGAAACACCGTGGCAAGGTAGTTTCTTCATTCTTGCTTGGAAGCCGCAGACTGTATGATTTTGTTGATGACAATCCCTCCATTGCCATGCTGGGTATTGATTATACCAACGACACCGCGGTTATCCGGCAAAATCCGAAAGTTACTGCTATCAACAGCGCGATTGAAGTTGACATCACCGGGCAGGTGTGCTCGGATTCCATCGGCACCTATCATTTCTCCGGGGTTGGCGGTCAGATGGATTTTGTTCGCGGAGCTTCATTGTCAGAAGGCGGCAAGCCAATCATTGCCTTACCATCAACAACAACTAAAAATATTTCCCGGATCGTGCCGCTGCTGAAACCCGGTGCAGGTGTTGTAACTACACGCGCGCATGCGCATTACATAGTTACTGAATTTGGCATTGCTTATCTCTATGGAAAAAATATGAAGCAGCGCGCAAAGGCGCTGATCGAAATTGCTCACCCAAGCCATCGTGAAAACCTGGAGCGGGCAGCCTTTGAACGTTTTCATTCTTACGAATTTGAGCGAACCATTTATTAACTATTTACAACCCGAAAAATGTCCATCATCGCCTTACTTATTTCAATCAGCTTATCAATCGCACTCATTTTCCTGGGAATTTTCATCTGGAGCATGAAGAGTGGTCAATACGATGATACGTATACGCCATCGGTGCGAATGCTGTTTGACCAGAAGGTTAAACCGAACGATCCTTCAACCACGCAAAAGTCTGTATCAGGCAATAAACAAGATAAGTAGAAAGCGATCTGCTACCCAGGACATTGCTATCGCACAGGATGTTTACGAACAGGCATTAAAACGCATATCGTATTGTCAGGCCCCGACTCCCCGCGGCTGAAAATGGCGAAACCCTGAAGTTTTTCTTTCCCCATCGATTTTTGTGCGTGAAATACACAAGCTCAGTTGACAGAATTCCAATCCCTGCCCCCACAAGCACATCTGATATCCAGTGACGGTTATTCAGCATACGGAATACACCCACTGTACCGGCAGCCGTGTAAGCTCCGATGCTGATCCAGATACTCTTGTACCCATATTCCTTTGACAAGAAAGTTGCTGCGGCAAATGCCTGAGCGGTATGTCCTGACGGGAAAGAGTTCTTCTGCCCGCTGTCAGGACGCGCTTCTCCGACTGTGTACTTGAGTGAATATACAACCGCAGTCATGAGCAGTTCAGATTTAACCAGCAATGCAATTTGATTTGGGAGATCATGTTGCCCCCTGACTCCACTCAGACTTATCACGAGCGCTCCCACTGCGGGCGCGTATTGAAGATAATCATCTGCATGATTTGAGAAGTTGAGAAAGTTCTCATTGCGTTCTTCGCGGACTTCAAAGTTACTGAGGAAGAATTCATCCGCATCCGTATCAAGCATTATCACTGTGCCGGTTGTGATGAGGGCCACAGGGGCGATCCATTTCAATTTATGCTGAACATAAGAGGCTGAATCTTCCTGCGCAACTGCCGGTACAATCAGAAGGAAAAAGTAAGAAAGAACCAGGGCTATTATCAATCGCATGCTAATGGCCTTTTGCTATGCCGAAAAATCTTATCGTTCATAAAATAAATAAACAAAAAGAAAGCGGCTTTTACCTAATTGTAATGAAATTATTACAGAATTATTTGACCGAATGACGCTTATACTCGTAATTTTTATAAACTTAATGGGAGTTACTCCCATTGCCAGGAATCATTCTTTTGTCAGGGTTAGATTTAATATTTTTTGCCAGGTAAAGTCTACACCATGGCGATTGCGTTGAAGCTATTTTATAGGCTTTTCAAAAAATTGAAAGCACCCATTTTTCGTTAAGATTGGATTAAACATTCTTGTCAAACAAGGCATCTATGCTTCAATGTGAGGTGTTGAAATAAAAATTCCGGCCAGTGTACCGAATACAACAGCGCCAACCACTATGCAGATGACGGGTGAATGCACGAGGGGATTTTTGTTATCGTATCCGATCTGCTGCCAGTACAACCATCCGGAAAGTGCTCCGGTTATAGTCGCACCGATTACGATAAGCCATTTTTTAGATTTCATAGCGTTTAGCATTGAATGACATCAAATCTGCCTCGTTTATTACCGCCTGTATCTGACTAAAATCAGCCAGCCATGTGATTTAAATCAGTCACCAGTTGTGTTACCAAATATTAATCACACGAATAAATAACCATGAAAATAATGATTATGCGCTGCGATTTTTCCAAAGCTTTTGAACAGGCCTTTCGTAGTGCAGTAAGTTCCATGCCGGGTGAAATCTGCTTAAGTGTATTGCACACCATTTCGTTATCGGTTGTGTTAGAGCCGCACGAACTTATACCATCTTCACTGGAATGGCAGGTCGTTAATTCTTTACAGGAGCAGGCGAAAAAAGAATTTGATATCCTGAACAGACGATCCAATCCGGATTGCCGGCCCGTAATTTTTACTATTAAGTTTGCGTAACGACTAGCGCTGCAAATCTGTAGTATTTCGGCCAGCCAGCGCATCAACCATGCAAATTGTTATCGTAAGCTCTTCCGTTGACCCACGGGATAAAAATCAGGCTGAAGGCCTGGGAATTAAATACTATCTTCAGAAGCCATAGCGGCCACAACGGGTAAGTGTAAAGTGTTCTTCGTCAGTATCGGTGT
>CAZHQP010000331.1:0-3294 GCA_964534735.1 uncultured Roseivirgaceae bacterium | reverse complement strand
CCTCCGGTTGGTTTCAGATGCTAATATGAAACATCTAACGTCTCATGTAAAGGATTATTTGAAAAAGTTTGTGCTTACGGGTGTTAGTTAACTATTGAGTTGAGCTCAGCTTTGAAAGAGCTATAATCAACAGTGCAATGAATAGCTTTTTTATTTTGCGAGATAAATGCTTTCAGTTTTTCAGGCATATTAATCTTCATGCTTAAAGTCTCCTCAACTACTTCCAAAAACTTGGCCGGATGTGCGGTCTCTAAAAATACTCCGGTTGCTTCTTTATTGTAGGTTAAATATTTCTTCAATCCCAAATACCCGACCGCGCCATGCGGATCAAGTGTGTAGTTTGAGCTTTTGTAAACTTCCTGCATGACGTGTTTGGTCTCTGCGTCAGAGAATTTGTAGCCCGTAATGTCAGCTTTTATTTTACTCAGGTCATCGTTATATAAATTCATCATGCGTGCAAAGTTGCTTGGGTTTCCAACGTCCATTGCATTGCTGATGGTGGTTCTCGATTGCTTCGGATTAAAAATCCCGGTTTGTAAATATTCTGGAACAATGTCGTTGGTGTTGGTAGACGCAACGAAATGTTTAATCGGTAAGCCCATTCGCTTTGCGATCAATCCGGCTGTAAGGTTTCCAAAGTTTCCGCTGGGGACGGAGAACACAACATTATTGCGATTTTTTAATCTCGACCACGCATAGAAATAGTAAAACGATTGTGGGATTAATCGCGCAATATTGATTGAGTTAGCAGACGTGAGAAAGAATTTTTTATTCAGCTCTTCATCCAGGAAAGCTTGCTTGACCAGCTGCTGACAATCATCGAACGAACCGTCAACTTCGAGTGCGATAATGTTTTGGCCGAGGGTTGTAAATTGTTTTTCCTGGATGTCACTCACTTTCCCGGAAGGATAAAGCACCACAACTTTTGTTCCGGGCACACCGAGAAATCCATTTGCTACTGCACTGCCCGTATCACCTGAGGTTGCCACAAGGATAACGATCTCACGTTTTTCTTCTTTAGCAAAATATCCCAGCAGCTGTGACATAAACCGTGCGCCAAAATCCTTGAACGCTAAGGTTGGCCCGTGAAATAACTCCAGCGCGAAGACTTTTTTTTCAACTTCTACTAGGGGTGCATCAAATGAGATCGTATGTTGGACAATTCTTTTCAATTCATCAACCGGAACATCATCTTTTAAAAATGCATTCGAAACTTCAAATGCAATTTCCTGAAATGATTTATTTGGAAGTGTATCAAAAAATTCCTGAGATAGCAGCGTGATATGTTCGGGCATGTAAAGTCCATTGTCTGGCGCGAGGCCTTTTAACACAGCTTCTCTTAAACTGACTTTGTGAGTTGCATTATTTGTGCTGTAGTAGTTCATTTTATTTTCTTAACCGTCATCCTGAGCGTAGAGAAGGGTCCCCTAATTCAGTGCATACCATAGGGGATGCTTCGGCATAGCCTCAGCATGACGTGCTTTATTAACTAATTATTCTCGCTCCTTCCTTATTCACTCCTGAAATATACACCTCGCTCTGCAACCCGGTAGATGTAAATTCTTTCTGCATTGCTTCACCAACCTGCTGTGCAGTTTTTGGGTCCTTACAAAAAGAAAACATCGTTGGTCCGGAGCCTGAGATTCCGCATCCCAACGCACCGGCATCAATCGCTTTTGCTTTAACCGCATGAAATCCGGGAATCAATACTGAACGAAAAGGTTCGGCCACAACATCCTGTAACGAACGGCCGATCAGCTCATAATCCGGTTTCATCATGCCTGCAACCAGTGCAGCCGTATTGCCCCATTGTGTGGTCGCATCTTTTAATGGGATTAATTGAGGTAGCACTTTTCGTGCATTACGGGTTTGAACTTCCACGTGTGGGTGAACCAGTACGCACATCAATTTATCGGGAGTGGGGATCTCAATAATATCAAGTGGATGATTGTCACGTGTTAAGATTAGTCCGCCCAACAAACTGGGTGCAGCATTATCTGCATGAGCCGATCCGCACGCAACGAATTCGGCCTGTAAGGCGAATGACAGTAACTCACTTTTCCTGAGCTGATTGCCCATTGCGTGATTAATAGCAACTGCAGCAGACACCGCGCTTGCTGCACTGGAACCCATACCACTGCCAAGCGGAAGATTTTTGATTAATGTAATCTCAACACCCTGTTTACTGTTAATCGACTTTAAGAATTCAATCACAGCAACACCTGCGGTATTCTCTTCCGCTTTTAGCGGAAGCCTGCCATTATCGCCCTCTATTTTTTTTATGGTGACAATGCCGCTGTCGTTTAATTCAACAATTACTTCATCACCCGGAGCATCCACAGCGAGACCCATAACGTCAAAGCCACAGGAAACGTTACCGATAGAGGCCGGGGCATATGCGTGAACGATTTTTTTCATGCTATAATCTACTACCTATTCTGATAATATCAGCGAACACACCGGCCGCGGTCACTTCAGCACCTGCACCGGGCCCCCGAATAACCATTGGTCGTTCGTGATACCGTTCGGTTGTTAGTAAAATAATATTGTCACTGCCGGACAATGAATAAAACGGGTGATTGCTGTTAACAGGTTTAAGCTCAACGTTAACTTTTCCGTTTTCGAGTACAGCCTGATAGCGAAGCTTCTCTTGTTTTTTCTCTGCTTCTGCACGTAAATTTTCGAAGGCCGCATCGTGTTTCTTTAACGCAGCCAGAAATTCGGGAGTTGTCATTTCACCCTGGCAATCAGTTGGAACAAGATTTTGAATTGGGATATCATCAAGTTCCATCTTAAATCCGCATTCGCGCGAAAGGATCAGGATTTTCCGGGCCACATCTGTTCCGCTGAGATCATCGCGGGGATCGGGTTCGGTATAACCTTTTTCTTTTGCTTCACGCACAATTTCACTGAAGGGCTTTTCTCCGGTGAACGAGCTGAAAATGAAATTCAATGTCCCGCTCAGAACAGCTTCAATGCGGATTATTTTATCCCCACTTATCAGCAAATCATTCAACGTACTGATTACCGGTAATCCGGCACCCACATTGGTTTCGTATAAAAATCGTACGCCCCGCTGCCGCGCAGTGCTCTTTAACCGCTGATAAACATGCTGCCACCCTGAGTTGGCTTTTTTATTTGGGGTAACAATGGCAATCTTAGCATCAAGAATCTTCTCGTATGTTCCGGCAACTTCTTCGCTGGATGTGCAATCCACGAAAACACTGCCCGGTAAATTCATGCTGACCATCTTTTGAAAGTATGCCTGAAGATCCGTTGTTTCTCCTTCTTCCT
>CAZHQP010000330.1:0-3305 GCA_964534735.1 uncultured Roseivirgaceae bacterium | reverse complement strand
TTCTCTTCAGATCAATAAAAAAAGACTTACGCGTTTTATTGCGATCTCGGGTTCAGCTTACGCAGTAACCCTCGCGGGATTAAGTGAACTCTGGTACAAAGATTCAAAACGGCAGTCGTTTCGATTTTTTAATGATAATGCGGAGTGGAAGCAGGTTGATAAGCTCGGACATTTTTATTCCGGATTCTATTTCAGCTACGGAACTTCACAGGCTTTGGCGTGGGCTAATATTCCACAACGGAAAGCCGCGCTCTGGGGCGCAGTAACAGGCTTTGCTGTTATGATACCGATCGAAATCTTTGACGGATTCTCGGATGCGTACGGTGCCTCCACAGGCGATCTGCTTGCCAATGCTGCCGGATCAGGGCTATTCTTAACACAATCGCTGCTTTGGAATGAGATCCGGATCAGGCCCAAATTTTCGTTTCACCCAACCGACTTTGCAGGCATTCGTCCCAACACCTTGGGTGATGGACTTAGTGAATTTTTTAAAGACTACAATGGCCAGACCTACTGGCTTTCTGTGGATATCGATAAGTTCATGAAGTTTCCGAAGTGGCTTAATATTGCTGTAGGCTACGGAGGAAACGGAATGGTTTACGCACGCGACAATCAGAATGCTGCTGCCGGTTACACCGCTTATCGACAGTATTACTTATCACTTGATCTTGACCTGACTGGAATCAAAACACGATCGAAGGTTTTAAAAACTTTTTTTAATCTCGTAAGCTTATTAAAGCTTCCTGCACCTACACTCGAGCTTTCCAGCAAGGGCACAAAATTCCATGCGGCCTATTTCTAAATAATTTACCAGGCGAAGAGTTAGTTATCAGCAACTTTTCATAATTTCAATTTCCCAAAACCTCCAGCCTTATGAATATTGCAGCTTTTGCAAGACAATATGCCAGTCAGATTGACGGACAATTCACGGAATACGATCACACAAAATCAATCATCGTTGTTCCTTTAGCGGATGGTCGGTTTCAAACCGTGATTCTTTCCACTGAAAACAGCAAGCGTTCGGGCAAACAACACGCAGTGTTGTCATCAAAAGTATGCGAAATCAATACAACCATTGATTTCAAAATGTTACTTGAAAAAAGTGCAGCATTTGATTACAGTAAATTCATTCTCGATGAAGGTTTTCTGAAAGTAGAAGCCTCCTGCCCAACCGATGGAGCTTCAGAAGAAGAAGTAAAGCACATGATTCAGGAAGTAGCTTTTCAAGCAGATGCCTACGAACTGAAGCTTACCGGAAAAGACATCAACTAACACATTCCTTTCATTTCAGTATCTTTGTGCCATGCAAGCCGTCTTATCGCTCTGAGTGATCAGGGAGGAAAGTCCGGGCAACATTGGGCAGCGTACCGTGTGAAAGCACGGGCATCGTTCCGGTAACGGAATAATGACAGCCAGTACCGCAGAGAATATGTAGCCTTTATGGATTCGTTCCGTGAAGGTGATAGTGAAAAGGCGGAGTAAGAGCCCACCGGCCTGCCAGTAATGAAAGGCGCATGGTAAACCTTACGCGTTGAAAGGTCAAATAGGCCCCGATAAAATGAACGGCCCGTTCTTATCCGTTAAACCGGATATTGGGGTGGGTAGACCGATTGATCCTGACGGCAACGGCAGGACAAGATAAATGATAAGAGCTGACGGCAACGTTAGAACAGAACCCGGCTTACAGGCTTGCATAACTTTTAAAAATCCCGACCTGTCATTCAAAATATTTTGTATGACAGGTTTTTTTGTAAACTTACAGCATGGCAAAGATTCTAGTTGTTGACGACATGGCCGCGATCCGCACATCGCTGCGCGAAATTCTGACCGAAGAAAATCACGAGGTAGCGGAAGCCAAAGATGGCGAGGAAGCGCTTCGCAAGCTTGAAGAAGAGCATTTCGACATTGTGTTTTGCGATGTTAAGATGCCCAAACTGGATGGCATTGAATTACTGGAACGCGTAAAGAAAGCCGGCATCACCACTCCGTTCATTATTATTTCAGCACACGGAACAAAAGAGACTGCGCTCGAATGCATTAAGCGCGGAGCCTACTTCTTTATACAAAAGCCTTTTGAAAGTATCGAAACAATTTTGATCCACTTACGCAATGTATTGGAACGCAATACGCTGCGAGAAGAAAATCGCGTATTGAAAAGAAAAGTCAGCAAAGGATTTGAGCTTGTCGGAGAATCGGAAGCGTTGAATCATGTTAAAGACATGATTGAAAAAGTTGGTGCAACCGATGCCCGGGTATTGATTACCGGCCCGAACGGAAGCGGTAAAGAACTTGTGGCCCGGAACATTCATGCAAAAAGCAAACGTTCCGAGTCACCCATTGTAGAAGTAAATTGTGCAGCCATTCCTTCAGAGCTAATCGAAAGTGAATTGTTCGGTCACGAGAAAGGGTCGTTTACCTCTGCGATCAAACAGCGCATTGGGAAATTTGAGCAAGCCGAAGGCGGAACGCTTTTCCTGGATGAGATTGGTGACATGAGCCTCTCGGCACAAGCAAAAGTGTTGCGGGCACTTCAGGAAAACAAGATTACGCGCGTGGGTGGTGAAAAAGAAATTACCGTGAACGTCCGCATCATCGCAGCAACCAATAAGGATCTCAAAAAGGAAATCCAGGAGCAACGCTTTCGCGAAGACTTATATCACCGTTTAAGCGTTATTGTAATCAAGGTTCCACCACTGGATGAGCGCAAGAGCGATATTCCAATGCTGGTCGATAAATTCCTGGAAGATATCTCTGAATCGTACGGTTCGAAAAAGAAGAAAATGGATAGTAAAGCACTAACAGCTTTACAAGGTCACAACTGGACAGGAAATATCCGTGAGTTAAGAAACGTTGTGGAGAGACTGGTAATTATGTCCGGAGACGAGATCGGCTCCGATGACGTTAAGAAATACCTGTAAGAATCTTAGATTCTTTTTTCAGCTGATTTTTTAGCAGGAACATCTTTCTTGCTGTAGGTAGGGCAGGTATACTGGCTACATGCTGAAATAAAGCCGGCCAAAAGAAGGAAAACAACTACTTTTTTCATTTGGAAACTGGTAATGGTTAGAACAAAAATAAAAGTCTTTCAAGAGAAAACAAATCCTGTCGGCACATAATGCAATTCGGCTGCCAAAAATGTTATTCCACCATCAGGTTGCAGCCCCGTGCATCACTGTTGTCAAGCCGGCCGGCAACTTCAAAACTGCCATCCGGATAGGCTTTTCCGGCATCTTCCGTTTCAATAAATGAAATGGAGTGGAAATTGGCAAAATCAATCACATTTAGTCCCCCTGACTGCGAAAAAA
>CAZHQP010000329.1:0-3310 GCA_964534735.1 uncultured Roseivirgaceae bacterium | reverse complement strand
CGCATAAATCTGTCGCGATTAATGTGTATCAGGGCATTGATGATAAGATTGTGTCGATCATGTATAACCAACGCATGGTTTCCATGCTCAGTCAGTATTTTTGGATTTCTCTCAAACCTTACCCGGGTCTTGGGCACGACTTCTCGATCCAGATGAAAAAGGACTATGCGAAACGCATGGAATATTTTCTCACCAACTGATAGAAAAATAGCCTGATGGTTTATACAGCTATTCTGTTTTTGAACAGATGACCCTCATCCCATTTTCCAGCCGTTCATAACTGCATTTCTATAGCTTATAGCTAATCACCCATAACAAGGTATTGTCATCCCAATGAGTGCTGGGTAAGTTTGACTAAAGAATCAAAACCCCCCGCTATATGAAAAGAAATTTAATGATCTTACTGGCTACCCTGCTTGCATCGTTCGCAGTTCGGGGCCAGGTAACGCTGCCGCGGACACCGAGCCCGGCAGCGTCAATCACTCAAACGATTGGTATCTCTACCGTTACTGTTAATTATTCAAGACCCAAAGTGAACAACCGGGAAGTATGGGGCAAACTTGTTCCATACGGTTGGAATGTTGATGGCTTCGGATTACAAAACTCAGCGCCATGGCGTGCAGGGGCAAACGAAAATACGATTCTTACACTTTCGCATGCTGCTAAAATTCAAGGTCAATCCGTGCCGGCAGGATCATACGGTTTGTTTTTTGTGATCAACCAGGATAACAGCGGTGAAGTTGTATTGTCGAAAGAATATCAATCATGGGGTAGCTTCTTCTACGATCCAAAGGCTGATCAGATGCGGGCTAAAATCCAGTTGCGCGATGTTCCGCACACAGAAGCGCTTACATACGAGTTTATCAACCTCACAAAAAATGGAGGTGAGCTTGTTTTGAACTGGGAGAAAAAGCAATTCCCGGTAAAGATTGAATTTGCGGTTGATGAGATTGTGATGGCTAATGCAGCTCAGGAGCTGAAAGGGTTTACCGGTTTTAGTCCGAACGGAAGGATCAGCGCAGCGAACTATGCGTTGGCGAACCGGGTGAATCAGGAAGAAGCCATTGTGTGGATTGATCAGGTAATTCAAACAAACAAAACATTTCAGTCGCTTAACATTAAATCACGCTTACTGAAACAAATCGGTAAAACAGCTGAAGCAGATAAGCTGATGACAGAAGCGATGGCAATTGCTACGGAGCCGGAGATCAACGCGTATGGCTATCAGCTTGTGGGAGAAAACAATATGGATAAGGCAATTGAGATTTTTGTGCTCAATACACAACGCTTCCCGAAAAGCGCTAATGCGTGGGACAGCCTTGGAGAAGCTTATGCAACTAAAGGTGATAAAACAAACGCAATCAAAAGCTTTAAGAAATCAATGAGTCTTAACCCGCCTGAAAATGTGCGGCTTAATTCAGAAAAATATCTAAAACAGTTAGGGGCGATTTAAGGTTGTTTTTTTTTCATATTTTTTCCTAACGTGGTGTGGAGGCCTTTAAACGGGCCTCCATCTTTTTTGCGGATATCCGTTGCTGAAAATCATGAAAATTGCATACTAAAGATGTAACATTGACCCTTAAAATCAGTCTACGGGTTTTGCTGCATTATGATTAGAAAAATCGGCCAGTCGTTTCTGCTCTCATTTCAGAATATCCGTTCAAACCTGTTTCATACGTTTCTTTCTGTATTGGGCATTGTTATCGGAGTGGCGGCATTGGTATCGATTCTCTCGCTTATCGATGGAATGGAGGAGTTTGCCCGTGCGCAAATTACACAAACAACATCACTGAATGCCATAATCATACAAACGAAAGCGAACCACAATGTAAATGGCATTTCGATAAGGAAAGACACATTTGCAGTAGTGGATTACGCTCATTTAAAGGCGCTGCAAAAATCACTCACCAAACCGGTTAAACCGCATATGCGCGTTTACATGACAGGTGAGGTTAAACTCGATACGCAAAAAATAGTTGCGTATGCCTGGGCGATTGCCCGGCCGGTTTGGAGCGATACAGCAAAATTTTCCGGTAAGCTTATTTCTCCGGAACACTCTGATCGGCACGACTCAGTTGCAGTAGTGAATCACGCTTTCGTAAAGCTTGCAAAACAAGATGATCGGGCAATGCTTGGTAAAACAATTAGTTTCAATGGTCGTACGCTCAAGGTTATTGGAGTCACTACAGAATTCAAAAATGAATCTCCTCAAATCTATTTCCCCTCATCACTGGTATCATTAAAAGAGCTTCGTGCGCACATTCCGGATCTATTTCTGGAAGCTGAAAAAACAGAAGATATTCCCAAATTAAAAACAGAGATCACACACTGGCTTGAAAGGAATTATAAAACTGGCAAAGATGACTTTGCTCTTCTTACAAATGATTTTCGCATTGAGCAGGCCGCCCAGGCATTTTTATTGTTCAAAATTGTGATGGGGCTTATTGTGGGTATTTCAGTTATCGTGGGCGGAGTAGGGGTAATGAATGTGCTCCTGATCTCGGTGACAGAACGAACAGCAGAGATCGGGATTCGTAAAGCGGTTGGTGCTAACAGGCGCGACATAATAATGCTTTTCCTGGCAGAATCTGTTACCGTGTCTGCTTTCGGAAGCTTCCTTGGATTGATCTTCGGTACACTGTTTACAATGGCTGCCATTCCGGTTGTTAAAGCATTAACTAAGATTCCGTTCCAGGCAGCGTATACATTTGATACTTTTCTGATTATTTCTTCCATTGCACTTTTTGTCGGGATTGTTTTTGGAACATATCCTGCCATTCGAGCATCCGGGCTCGATCCGGTGGAAGCTATCCGGCATGAATAATTCATTTTGAAGGTTGATGGTTTAACGCTAATTTGATCACACTAAACCACCTTAAACTCTCAAATTATGATTGATCAAATTGAAAGCAACGACTCGTTATCTGTCACTCCAAAATCGGCAGGTTTTCTGTCAGAAACCGGGGGTTGGGGAAAATTTTTGGCCATTCTGGGATTCATAGGCATGGGTTTTATGGTGCTTGCAGGCCTTTTCATGGGTAGCTTTCTCTCAGCCATGGGCCAGGAAAGTACTATGCCCTTTGGAGCAGCCTTTGGTCTGGTGTATGTTATCCTCGCAGGCCTATATTTCTTTCCAATTTATTATTTATTCAAATTTTCGAGCAAAGTAAAACAGGCCGTTCAGCAAAAGGATACACTGCTGTTGGAGGCGGCTTTTGAAAATCTGAAATCGCACTACAAATTTATTGGGATTCTTGGGGCAATTTTTGTTGGCCTGTATGCACTGTTTTTTGTAGGAGCACTTATTTTT
>CAZHQP010000328.1:0-3343 GCA_964534735.1 uncultured Roseivirgaceae bacterium | reverse complement strand
CACAGGGCTCAGTCCTAAAACTTTCCCACTATACGCAATCGAGAAGGAAGCCTTTATCGAAAAAACACGTCTGGAAGATATTGGTTACGGAATCTTTTTTGGAATCCTGGCAGTCATGTTTTTATACAATCTTTTTATTTTTATTTCACTTCGCCAGATCAACTATCTGCTTTACATTCTGACAATCATCGGAACGTTCTTTATATTCTCAGCAGCTTCAGGATACGGGGGTAAATATCTATGGCCGGAAAATCCGCATTTCAATTTTTATGCCGGTCGGTTATCGCTTGGGGTACAGGGAATCTTTGTCGCAATTTTCACGATTTTTTTTCTGAATGTAAAACGGTATTCACGAGTTATGTACTACGCGTTGTTAACGTTGATTCCGCTGGGAATTATTGCTAACATTCTTGTGTATACAAAAATCATGGTATCTGCCGGCAATAATTTGATTACGCTTGGTGTGATTTTGTACATGACCGCAGGTATTGTTTGTCGGGTCCGAGGCAATAAAATAGCAACTTACTTTATTGCCGCATGGGCCATTTACCTTACAGGTGGTCTACTGCTTACACTGCGCAACAGCGGGGTTTTTGATTTTAATTTCTGGACGACTCATTTTGTCGAGATAGGCGCTGTAATGGAAACCACCATCATTGCATTTGCCCTGGGTGATCTATACAGAAGGTACAAACAGGAAAAAGAGGCCGCGCAGGCACATGCCCTCAAACTGCAGTTGAATGCGACAGAAACACTTGAACAAAAAGTACAGGAGCGCACAGAGCAGCTTTCGAAAGCCAATGAAGAACTACGGAAAACATTAGAAACTGTACAGCGGCAAAAAGAGATCATTCAGCACAAAAACTCCGAGTTGGATGCATTCTTTTACAGAATTTCGCACGATCTGAGAGGCCCGGTATCGTCACTCCTTGGGCTATCAACGCTTGCAAAGCGTGAAGTAAACGATTCGAAAGCTTTGGAGTACATTGATCGACAGTATCAACAAACTGCGAGACTCAACCATATCATTGACGGTCTCATTAATTTAACAACGCTGAATCACACTGACCTTCCCCGGCAACAGATCGACTTTCATAAGATGATTGATGAATGCATCAGTTCACTGAATGAAATTCCGGGCTTCGGCAGGGTTGCGTTTAAAAAGGAGATTAGCCCGGAACTGGACTTTACCTGCGAGTGGATTTTACTGCAAGCCATTTTCCAAAACCTGATAGAGAATTCAATCAAGTACTCGCGTGAGCAAAATCCCTATGTTAATATCCGGGTTTATCAGGAGGCACGCTGGCTGATGCTCGAAGTGGAAGATAATGGTCATGGAATCCCGAAAGAACATCAGCATAAGGTTTTTAACATGTTTTACCGGGCAACTCAACGCGCTAATGGTACCGGACTTGGGTTATACATTTTAAAACGTTCTGTAGATCGATTACAGGGAACCATCGAAGTGGAAAGCGAGGAAGGCTACGGTTCTACATTTACGATTAAGCTGCCAATATAACCCTTAGAAAAGCTTACTTTTTGTGAGTTATATCGTAAAGTATAGAAGCTACAGTTTCTTCAGCACTCGTTAAAGCTGCTTCTACCGTTCCGATTGAAGTACCCTCATAGAATGCCTCACCGGCAAAGTAAAGTGTATTTGTAACAGACTTGGAGATAAACCTTATTGAAGATTTCGTGAGTAGTGTAGGATAACTGTAAGCACCGAATGTATGTTGATCCTGAACCCAGTCTGCAATATGCCAGTGCAAAAGCTGAGATTCGATCTCCTGAGAAGAGCAATCGAAGATGTACTGCAATGAATCAATCGCTTTCCGGTAAAGTGTTTCCTGATTATGGGATGAGTCAAATGTTTTGGGGCCGCTAAACCAGCCTGTCAGTACAGGAGTTTTATCAGGAAGCTGTGACCACCAGGTAGGAATGTCAGCATCCGAAAATATAAAGGCAATATCTTTAAGCTTGCGATTAGCGCGTGTTTCCCAAAACGCTTCTTTGAATTCAAAAATAAACTTGATCACTCCGCCAAAACCCATCGAATTAAATGCTTTCTGATGTTCAGGCAATTCTGGCGAAAAGAGTATTGTTTGTTTTTGCAGAGCTCCCAGTGGAACTGTAACGATCACTCGATCAGCTTCGATATCCCTTCCGGTAGCCGTTTTAACTTTCGCACTTCCCTCCTTCCAGTGAACTTCAGTAACAGGTTCATCAAGCAGAATCAGCCCACCGGCATCTGTAATTTTTTTTGCAAGGAAATCGATCAGGGTTTTATATCCGCCTTCCACATGGTATTGATGCGCATCGTCATTGTTTTTCCATTCCTCACGCAGGGTAATTGTACTTACCCGATTAACATCTGCAATATCAAAGCCTTCTGCATAATGCTTCACGCGTTCTCTCAGATCGGCATATTTAGCCTGATTAAAATATTGATCAAGAAATGCCTGTAACGTAATGTCTGAATCAAGCTTATCAAGCTGTTCGATCATTTCACGCCAGTGATCTTCCAGCGGATCTCCTTTTTCAAGCCGGCCTTTCGAGATTGTATAAAATCTTCCTTTTATCAATGTTGCTTCTCTCTTCGCTTCTTCGGTGAGGGCTAACGAGATTGGAAGCTTTCCGTGAATGAACTCCGCACCGGCCTCAATATGCCGGGAGAATTTTCCAGTGAGGGTGTGAATACGGCCACCCACCCAATCCTTTGCTTCCAATACAGTTACCTGATGACCTTGGTCTGAAAGCCTTCTGGCAATCGTTAACCCCGCAATTCCTGCCCCGATGATCAGACTGTGCCTCATTTTCATGTTTGCTCAAATATAGACCCAATAGTTTCAAGACTGCAATTTGGGTGCCTGACAATATTGTATCTTTCGATCCGATAAATGCTTAGCTATGACGAAGATTCTGGATGAAAAAGTTGTCTTTAAAGATGTGTTAACGATTGAAAAGGGTACTGTTCAGGATGATGCCGGGAAGACATTTTCACGCGTCCGGGTTAAACGCCAGGACGCGTCATGTGTACTAGTGTTCAATACCGATTCGAACAAGATTATTCTAACCAGACAATTCCGGTACGGTGCAGCACCTAAAACCCCAGAAAATATCCTTGAAGTTGTGGCCGGAAAAGTTGATGAAGGTGAAGAACCGTTCACTACTGCAATTCGTGAAACGGAAGAAGAGATTGGGTTTCGGGTGAAAACAGAAAATATGAAATACCTCGTTACATGCTTCTCCTCACCTGCCTATACGTCAGAACGATATCACATTTACTTTGCACTTGTAACAAATGAAGATAAGAAAAGTAAAGGTGGTGGGCTTGAAACTGAGA
>CAZHQP010000327.1:0-3368 GCA_964534735.1 uncultured Roseivirgaceae bacterium | reverse complement strand
CATAACCCAGTCGATAGACGAAGAAGTTTACAAAGCCGTAAAAGAAAATCCCTGGGTTACGGATGGCACTGTGGTAATCACGGATAATCAAACCGCGGGTCGCGGTCAGCGCGGAAATACCTGGGAAAGTGATGCCGGGAAGAACCTGACGTTTTCAATTATATTAAAACCAGGTTTTCTTTCGGCTAAGGATCAGTTTCGGCTTAACATAGCAGTTTCGCTGGGTCTGTTTGATTATCTGACATCGCAGCTTGATGATGTGAAGATCAAATGGCCGAATGATATGATGATTGGGAACAAGAAGACGTGCGGTATGCTGATTGAGAATCAAATCAGTGGTCAACAGATTCAACACAGCATTGTGGGGATTGGATTAAATGTTAACCAGGAATACTTTTCTCTACCCACACCTACGTCTATGTTTCTTAAAAAAGGACAAGCGTTTGATCTGAATTATGCATTAGCAGAACTATTGCAATGGATTGAAGGGCGGTATCTTCAACTCAGGGCAAATATTGATTTAAGAAATGAATACGTTAATGCGCTTTACGGAAGGGGTGAGAAACGGAATTTTAAATCGGGAGAAGAAACTTTTGAAGGAGTGATCACAGGAATTGATCCTGTTGGATTACTGGAGGTTGAAGTTTCTGGTGGCAGAAGATATTTTGATCTTAAACAGATCCAGATGGTGCTGTGACGACAGCATCAAACATAATGATCTCTCGATCAGTTTTACGTTCTTGACGCAGGATGCTAAATTAACTTCTGCTGCTTCAGCTTGTCCTTAATGTATGTTTTGAATTCAGCGGGGCTCGTTACCGTAACCTCATCCGCAAGACCCATTACAAACCTTCCAACGCCTTTGAAGTTTAACACCGGACCACTAAATGTATAGGTGCGCTCTTCTTCCGTTTCATTTTTCTCGAGATAGGGAAGTGAGAGTGGGAACTCTTCACGCAACAGAACATAAGCACGAAGACTTAGTTTGAGCGTAACCCAGGTTTCTTTTTTACCGCTGATGCCGAACATGTCAGTAGAAGATTTTTCGTGCAGCTTTTGAAACTTATAGGGTTTGTCGAGCACCACAACTTCACCAATGCGCTCCAGCTTAAAATATTTGTTCTGCTTGTCTTTGGTGTCCAGTGCCTGTACAGATTGAAAGCCTTCTCCGAATTGAAAGGGTTCAACTAACCGATCCGTTATTTCCTGGCTGTTGGCCGAGTGATAGTTTTTCAGCACAACCTGCTTGCCTTCTTCAATTGCTTCGCTGATCGAACGGAACATTTTTGCAACCCGAAGCTTTAAGAATTGTTCCGGTAGTTCTTTCGCTTCCGAATGAAAAGCGAGCTTTTTTAATAATGTTCCGCGTAAAGGATGTTTATCAGCTCCACTTTGAATAAGCTGGCGCAAAATGCTCACTTCTTCCAGCGTAAACCGGTCTTCCGGATTCTCACCTTCTTCCTGGTGGATAAAATACCGGCCGTGAAAATCCTGGTCGATTATAAATCCTATCTCTTCCAATAGTTTGAAATAACGATACACGGTTCGGGAAGTTGAATCAAGCTGTAAGGCAAGCTGGTCAACCGTGCGACCGCCACCTTTTAATAGCCCGATCAGTTGAAATACGCGTAAAATCTTGGCTTGTGGAATCATCTGGTCAAATTAATCAATTGACACAAATTGTCAAAATGGTTGTGTTCCTTAGTATCATGAAATCAAGCAAGAAACATCCGGCAATCGCTCAGGATCAGCGTCCCGCACAGGAAATCCGCAACCCTGAGTTGATCGAAAAATTTTATAAACAAATCATAAACAGTTTTGGCTATGCATATCCAGGAAAAGCTTAATGTCATTAAAACATCCAATTTCCCGCAGCAGAAATTGCTAAGCGAAATGGAACTATTGGACCGAATCGGACAACATTATAATGGCCGACCCGCAGCCCGTATTTATGTTGCTCCGTTATGTTACATCTTACCGGAATTCTATGAGCATGCGTTGCAGGGAATGCTTGGCAGTTTTGAAGCGCGCGAAGAATATGAGGCATGCGGAAGAGTTATTAAGCTGCTCGCGAATATTTAGGAAGAGCTAATTGCCATAGCGTCTGCTTTCTCTCAAATTTTTGAGAGAAAGCAACTCCTTAATTTTAAGGTAAGTCACGTGCCATTTGCAAGTGCTGCTCCAGCACAGGCAGGTAATGTTTGGCAAAATTGCTGATATCAGCATCTTTTGATTTTTTAGCTTCTTGAAATATCCTGATATCGTGCTTGTGATCCTTGATAATCATCCGTCTGAATCTTCTGTCGAACCACTCACCACCTTTTGACGCTTCCAGGTGTGCAAGCCCCTCCGTTCTCTCTTCACCAATCTTATCCGGAAGAGGAAGCTCTTTTTTACCTGCTAAGGTGCGCAAGTCCTTCATTATCTTATCCTGGTCGTGCATCAGGCGCTTGCCATAAATCCTGTAAGGCGAAGTTCCGCGTTCTGCCGCAAGATTTCCTTCTGCCCAATCCATCATCCGGATGTCCGCTACTTCTAAAAGGAATGATTTATCTTTCTGATCGATCATGCTGGATTCATCCGTTCCCGCATTTGTCATGTATGCGAGCCCGCCAATGATCAAAAACACAACCGGAAGGGTATACATCAGTATTTTCTTCCAGGACCGTTTCTTTTCAAAATATGCTTTGCGCGATGACATGCCAATGCATTCACAACTTCAAGGCCAACCGTGTTTTTTGTGGAATAAGTGGATATTTTAATGATCAGGCTACAATGAAGTGTCCATCACCAACCCCATGGTTTGTGGATTTGTTGTCGTTTGACGTCAGCAGATGCTAAAACCATTTATTAAAGTAGTAGACGTACACACCTGCTGCCACACCCTGAACTGTTCCCCAGGCAATATCAATCAAAGCCAGTTTCAGGGGATACCCTTTTACAAAAGACAGGTTTGTAAAATCGTACACGGTAAAAACGAGTAAAGCCATAATTGCTCCGCAGGCAATCGAGGTGCCTAATGTATTGTTTAATTGAAGTGCTGTCAGAATAAATGCACAAAGTGAAAGCGCAACCCCGGCCTGTGCGATGATACCCATCGGAATGTGAAATACAATTTTGCCTTTTTTTAACTCTGCTAAATAGCCAAGCTGTTCGGTATAAAATTTTGAGGCAATCACTCCCAGGAAGATGTAATCCAGGAGTGCGACAATCAGCATTGATGGAACGGCAATCTTTAAAAACTTTAAGCTAAACAGGAATTCCATAATCATACAATTTAAGTGATCAGCCTAAACTTACCGAAGGCTACTCCAATAACTTCTTCAGCTTCACTAATTGTTCTGCATTTTCAGGCGAGTGGATATTAT
>CAZHQP010000326.1:0-3369 GCA_964534735.1 uncultured Roseivirgaceae bacterium | reverse complement strand
ACGAAGCCAAACAGAAATTATCCTTACCGAAAGACAATGAAGCACTTCAACCACTGGAAGCCGCCATTGCTTTTTTTGAAGGAAAGAAAGTTGCCCCTGTAAAGAATGAGTTTAACCACCCGATAGACTGGGAACTTGTGAAGACAATTCCTAGCGAACAGAAAGTGCTTATTAAGACAAGCAAAGGAGATATTGTATTAAAGCTGCTTGTAGAAGAAGCCCCGGGCTCTGTTGCAAATTTTGTTGAGCTGATCAATAAAAAATATTTCGATGCAAAGAATTTTCATCGTGTGGTGCCAAATTTTGTAATTCAGGGTGGTTGTAACCGCGGAGATGGTTGGGGAAGTGAAGACTATTCAATTCGTTCTGAATTTACAGAGATGCAGTACACTGAAGGATCGGTAGGCATGGCCTCGGCAGGGAAAGATACGGAAGGAACACAATGGTTCATTACACATTCGCCAACGCCACATTTAAATGGACGGTATAGCATCTTTGCACAAACAGAGTCCGGAATGGATGTTGTGCACCGGATTGAAGTAGGCGATATGATCGAAAGCGTTACGCTGCTAAAATGACATTTGCATGTTGCCATTTGGACTAACCAACTGGAGCAGTTGTAAGATTTTATGTCAGGTTTTCCGGTAAGGTGATTTTCCAATTCTTAAGGTAGGCCTAAAAACGGTGACGGTATCACGAATTTGAAACACGCGACCCGACAATAACAGCCTGAGGCAGTACCCGTTGGGTTGATTGATTTTTTTAAGATTAACTTGCGGTGTGAGCAGAACATTTAACCAGGATTTCAGGCTTGGCATTTTGGGCGGAGGCCAGCTTGGCCGCATGCTGATTCAATCCGGCATCGATTTCAATTTCAATTTCTTAACCCTTGATCCGGATGAAAGCGCGCCTTGCCGGAACATTTCAGAATTCCATCACGGCAAACTTACCGATTATGAAACCGTACTGAAGTTCGGATCGCAGTGTGATATCATCACAATTGAGATCGAGAATGTAAATACACAGGCACTTAAAGAACTGGTTAAGAAAGGAAAGAGAGTATTCCCCCAGCCTGAAGTGATTGAGCTGATCCAGGACAAGCGGGTGCAGAAAGCTTTTTATCAGGAGCATAAGATTCCAACAGCAGGTTTTATCTTAACCGAGAATAAAGCGGACGTTCTCAAACATGCAAAGCTGCCTGTCGTAAATAAACTTGGAAAAGAAGGTTATGATGGAAAAGGCGTACAGATTCTGCGAACAGAAGAAGACCTGGCCAAAGCATTTGATAAGCCCGGATTACTGGAAGAGCTTATTCCATTCGAAAAGGAAATCTCCGTTATTGTTGCCCGCAATGAAGCCGGTGATATAGAAACATTTCCTGCCGTAGAAATGGTGTTCCATCCGGAACATAATCTGGTTGAATATTTATTTGCACCTGCACAAATCTCTCAGGCTGTTCAGCAACAGGCGGATTCAATTGCACGAACGATCATCAATAAGCTTAATATGATTGGGCTGCTGGCTGTCGAAATGTTTGTAACGAAAACGGGAGGTGTATTGGTAAATGAAATCGCACCGCGTCCGCATAACAGCGGTCATCAAACCATTGAAGCAAATGTAACCTCGCAGTACGAACAACATTTGCGCGCCATTACCGGCCTGCCACTTGGTAAGGCTGATTTATTATTACCCAGCGCTATGGTAAACCTGTTAGGTGAGCCTGATTTTTCCGGCCCTGCAAAATATCAGGGCTTTGAAGATGTATTGAAGATTGAGGGTGTACATGTGCATTTATATGGGAAAGCTCAAACCAAGCCTTTCCGCAAGATGGGTCACGTAACAATTGTTGATCGGGACATTGAAAGTTTAAAGCAGAAGGCCAAATTTGTAAAACAAACACTTAAGGTAATCGCATGACAAAGCCGGTAGTAGGAATCATTATGGGCAGCCAGTCAGATCTAAAGATCATGAAAGAGGCTGCAGAAGCACTGGAAGAACTAAATGTTTCGTTTGAATTAACGGTTATTTCAGCACATCGCACCCCGCTTCGGATGATCGAGTATGCTTCGGATGCCCGGGCAAAAGGAATTAAAGTAATTGTTGCGGGTGCAGGTGGTGCAGCCCATCTTCCCGGCATGGTTGCTTCCATCACTTCACTTCCGGTTATTGGCGTCCCGATCAAATCATCTAACTCAATTGATGGCTGGGACTCTGTTTTATCAATTTTACAAATGCCTTCTGGTGTTCCGGTTGCTACCGTTGCGCTGAATGGCGCACGGAATGCAGGAATACTTGCAGCACAAATTATTGGAGCTTCCGACAAAGCAACGGGCAAACGCCTGGATCAGTTTAAAAAGGAGTTGAAGACAAAAGTTGAGACCTCAGCCAGGTCTATTGAAAAGAAAGGCTGGCGCGAGTCGTTGTAATTTTCAGATTGTTTAAAAATAGGTAATTTGACGGCTCGCTACTTTAACCTATGAAGCCGGACGAAAAAGGTTGGCTAAAAGAATACCTCGAATTCAGAAAAGATCTTCTTAAAGATCTTACGCTAAAGAAGCGTGGATCGCATCCCGAACATTCCTTATACAGCATCATCCAGCCAACCGGGTTAATGTACGGTCAGAGTGTCGGGCATCTTGATCATCCGCAGTCAGAGAGCTGGAGTGAAAAGGATAAGATGAAAATCCTGCTGGCAGAGAGTCTGATCAGCAGTTCACTTTTATTTTATGATAAGCCGGTTAAAACTCCGGAAGAGCTTTCACAAGTGTTTATCAAGACAATCGATAACATCGGTAACTTTTATAATAATATTTTTCCTGAGCTGGCCACACCTAGCAAAAGCCTGTTTGGCAAAAAGCGTTCACCGTTGGAGCTTGCTGAAAAAATTCTTGAAAAGCGGATTGATCGCACAACCGATTTCCAGGGAAACTTCTGGACGTACTTCTTTCACAACAGTTTACTTTTCCTGGATGTTTTTATTTTCGGCCAGTGGATACACACCAATGCTGACAAAATTGTTGCCGACTTCTTCCGGTATGAACGCGATGAACTTCGCTTCTCAATTGTTAAAGTAATTGCTGCTGCTGCCCATTCTGATAACATTGTTGACTTTGAAGAACGGAAGTTGCTGGAGTATTTTATACAGAGTACTGACCTGAATGCCGAGAAGCGAAAAGAGGCCATGGCTATTTTTGAAAAGGGTATTGAGATTGAAGCGATCAATCTGCCTTCAGAAAATTCCTGGATCCTGAAAAAGTTTTTTCTGGAGATAGCCATTCTTACTACGTGGGCCGATAGAAAAGTCGAACAGGCTGAACACGAATTCATGAGGCAATTTTGCACATACCTGGGTTTTTCAGAAGATGACCT
>CAZHQP010000325.1:0-3409 GCA_964534735.1 uncultured Roseivirgaceae bacterium | reverse complement strand
TTGCCGAACGATCCGGTGATCATCGCAAACATAATTACCCAGCACAGCATCATAACGTGGTTGCGCTTGAAATTATTCAGGAGCAACTGAACGGGAAATGAGTAAATAAACGCGGCAAAAAACTTGTTGAGCCTTTGTACCATAGACAGTAATACTTGAAAGTTAGCTAATTTTTAATTGGAAAAAACAAATGCCTTTCCCTGACACATTTTGTCAGGGTTGTTGAATATACTTGCATCAATAACCACTACGAACGCATTTTTTTGGCTAAAACCTTTTCGATATATCGATCTTCAGCAGGTTCGGGCAAAACCCGCACCTTAGCCAAGGAATATCTCAAGCTTGCGCTTGAGCATCGCGGCTATTATTTCCGGCACATCCTTGCGGTTACGTTCACGAATAAGAGCACGCAGGAAATGAAAGACCGTATTCTTGCCTATCTCGACAAGTTTGCGAATGGTGTTGAGGATGAGCTTGCTGCTGAACTAAAAGCCGAGCTTAAGCTGGATAACAATACGTTTCAGGAACGCAGCCAGGATGTGCAGCGGGAAATTCTCCATAATTACTCTCAGTTCTCCATCAGTACAATCGATGCGTTTTTTCAGCGTGTGATCCGATCATTTACCAGAGAATCAGGTATTATGGGTGATTACCGGCTTGAGATTGAGCAGGATCTGGTACTGGAAGAAGTAATTGATGACCTCATCGATGAATTAGGCTCCAACAAAGAGCTTACCGAGTGGGTTGTTGAGTTTGCGAAGGATAGCTTAGAGAATGAGCGTGCATGGGACGTGCGCGCAAGTCTCAGGCATTTTGCTGAACAAATCTTCCGCGAAGAATTCAAGGTGATAGAGGATGACATTATCAAAGAAACCAATAATCATAATTTCTTTAAAGAGCTTAAGAACAAGCTCTGGCAGACAAAGAATTTATTTCTCAATAAAATTTCAAAACCTGCGGCAGAAGCCCTTCAGATCATTCAGCAGAAAGGCTGGGACATTACGGAGTTCAGCTATGGCAAGAACTCGGGACTGATCACCTTCTTTGAAATGTATGCGCTGCAGAAAAATGTAAAGGACATTAAAGAGGCTGGTGACCGGGTTCGGAATTATTTTTCCAAGCCTGAGAAATGGCCAAGCAAAACGGCTACTCAGCCGGCCGAAATGATTGCTACGGCTGAACAGAAATTAATTCCAATCATTAATAAGCTCGTTGATACCTATCAAAAGCATTACAAAGATGCACTGAGTGCAGAGCTTGTATTAAAGAATATGTACGTGTTTGGTTTGATAGCAGACATTTCACGCAAGCTTCGGGAATACAATCATCGTAATAATCTCATGCTCCTGGCGGATGCGCCAAAATTTTTGAATGGCGTGATTGCGGATAGCGATACGCCTTTTATCTACGAGAAGGTTGGTTCGTTTTATAAGAACTTTCTGATCGATGAGTTTCAGGATACCTCCGGATACCAATGGAAGAACTTTTTACCGTTGCTTACCAACAGTCTCGATCAGGGAAACCGGAGTATTGTTGTAGGGGATGTCAAGCAAGCAGTTTATCGCTGGCGCGGAGGCGATCTGAAATTGTTACAACAACAGGTTGAAAATCAAATCGGGAAGGAGCGCGTTAATACGCTTGAGTTGTATACCAACTACAGGAGTGGTGCACGGATTATTGAATTTAACAACGTGCTGTTTAAAAATGCGGCAACGTTGGTAAAAAACATCACCAGCGGTGATCTGCCGGAAGCATCATTCAGCGATGTCGCGCAAAAAGAATTTAAAAAGCATGAGGGCTTTGTTCAGATTCAGTTCGTCCAGGAAGCAGAAGATAAGGGCTGGCAACAACTGGCGATGGAACAGATCCCAAAGCAACTGGAGCAGTTGCAGTTAATGGGTGTAAAACTCAACGACATTGCTATTCTTGTTCGAAAAAATTCAGAAGGTCAACAGATTGCTGCGAATCTGCTTCAATACAAAAATTCTCCCTTAGCCAATCCGGCTTGCCGCTATGATGTGATTTCGAATGAATCCCTGCGGCTTGACGGTGCAGCATCGGTAAACCTGTTATTGGCTGCGATGCGCTATTTGCAATTCCCGGAAGATTCCATTGCGCGGGCGCAACTAAGCTATGAGTTTTCGCGCATCCGGAAGTCAGACCTTCCGCTTAACGAAGTTTTTAAAGTCGCCAACCAGGTATTTTTCGAGAATAATTTGCCGGATGCTTTTTCAAAATCGAAAGCGTGGCTGAAACGACTTCCGTTATTTGAGCTTACGGAAACACTGATTGACATCTTTACACTGGGCGAAGTGAAAGGTGAGCTTTCTTATCTGCAGGCTTTTCAGGAACTGGTACTCGAATTCTACAGCCGCGAAAGAAATGATGTAGGCGCTTTTCTCGAATGGTGGGAAGATAACAAGCACAAAAAATCGCTTCAGATCTCCGGTGAGGTTGATGCAGTACAGATTGTTACGATCCATAAATCAAAAGGACTTCAGTTTAAATACGTTTTGATCCCGTTCTGTTCGTGGGGAATGGATCATGATCTGTTCAATGCTCCACTATTATGGGTAAGCTCGGATACAAATCAGTTTAAAGAAGCAGGTCACTTGCCTGTCGAATATTCTGCCAGATTGAAGGAAAGTTGTTTCGATTCCTTTTATGATGAGGAGTGTGTTCGCTCATACCTCGATAATCTGAATTTACTCTATGTGGCCTTTACGCGTGCAGAACATGCACTGCTGGTTACGGCACCGCATCCAAAAAGTAAGGGCATGCGGGGCTATTCCGTAGCGAAACTTTTAATGGAAAGCATTGAGCGTGACGATGAATTGAAGAAGAACTGGAATGATCAGTTGCTTAGCTGGAAGTCGGGTGAGCTGACCGTAATCCGGGAAAACAAAAAGCCTGAAGCAGAGGCCTTGCAACTCGATGTTTACCCGGTATCGCGCTGGCGTGATAAGCTGGTGATCAAGCGACAATCGGTTTCCTATTTCGAGGATTCAGTTGAGCAACAGGAAAAAGTTAAGCATGGCATTCACATGCACACCGTTTTGTCACGCATTCAATACACGGATGACATTCCTGAAACATTAAAGGCAATTGTTCAGGAAGGTCTGATCACAGAGGATGAGCAGGAGGTTTTATCAAGCCAGCTTACTGAGCTTTTGTCCAATACTGTTATCAGTGACTGGTTCTCAAAATCGTGGACCGTTCGAACGGAAGTGCCGATCATTCTTCCGGGTGGTGATGAAAACCGGATTGATCGCTTGATGATCAAAGATAAAAAAGCGATTGTGGTAGATTTTAAAACCGGTGCGCACAGCAGAGACGATGTACAACAGGTAAAAGCATATGTAAACATTTTGCGGCAAATGAATTTTGTTGATGTGGAGGGATATATTTT
>CAZHQP010000324.1:0-3424 GCA_964534735.1 uncultured Roseivirgaceae bacterium | reverse complement strand
CGGAAAAAGCGTATAAACATTTAAAAGTAGTTCCGCCACCGAGCAAAAGTGCCGGATTATTCGGTTAGTTCCCTCACCCCTTCCCTCTCCCCAGGGAGAGGGGTGTCCGAAGGACGGGGAGAGGGAAATGAATTCAACTCATCAAACATATTTAATTAAGTCACTTGCTGCTGAGCTTGGTTTCAGCTATTGCGGCATTTCCAAGGCCGAGTTTTTGAAAGACGAAGCTCCCCGTCTTGAAGAATGGCTGAAGCGCGGCTACCAGGGGAAGATGAGCTACCTCGAAAATTATTTCGACAAACGGCTTGATCCAACGCTGCTTGTCCCGGGAGCGAAATCCGTCATCAGCTTACTGTATAACTATTATCCTGAAAAGGATCTTGGATCTGACAGTGAATTGAAGATCGCCAAGTATGCGTATGGAGAAGATTATCATTTTGTTGTCAAAGACAAGTTGAAAATTCTTTTTAAGCGCTTACAGAAATCAATTGGTGATATACAAGGCCGGGTGTTTGTTGACTCTGCACCGGTGATGGAACGTGCGTGGGCAAAAAAATCCGGGCTTGGGTGGGTCGGGAAAAACAGCTTGCTATTAAATAAAACATCCGGAAGCTTTTATTTTTTAGCAGAGATCATTCTTGATCTGGAGCTCGAGTACGATGGTCCGGTTAAGGATTACTGCGGAACGTGCACGGCCTGCATGGACGCCTGTCCTACCGAGGCGATTGCTGAACCCTATGTAGTAGATGGAAGTAAGTGCATTTCTTATTTCACCATTGAGTTGAAAGAAGAAATTCCAACATCCGTAAAAGGAAAATTCGAGAACTGGATCTTTGGGTGCGATATCTGCCAGGATGTTTGTCCGTGGAACCGGTTTTCAAAACCGCACCAGGAAAAGATGTTTTTACCTAACGAGCAACTTCAGTCGATGACAACAACCGATTGGAAAGAAATTACATCAGATGTTTTTCAAAAAGTTTTTAAAGACTCACCCGTAAAACGCACCAAGCTGGAAGGATTGAAACGAAATATTCGGTTTGTGACCGATTAAGATTTCTTCTTTTTCGGCTTATACAGCATTTCATAGTTTTTATGCTTTGGCAAAACTGAAATTATAGCTGTAGTTTTTTTTGAAAGATCCATTCTCTCATACCCGATAAAGTAATTTACTTTTTTTGACGTGTAAACCTCAAACATACCCTCCTTCTCATTCACAAGATCAAAGCCGTACGCGCGCAACTCACTTAGTAAAGGATTAAGCGCATCCACCGAATCATGAAGCAGTACATGCTGAACTTTACTCTTATCAAAAACAAGTCCCACCCTTGAGTTCTTATTGCTTTGTATGTAAATGTGATTGTCGCCTGGAGAATTACTAAACATTTTACGAACTTCATCCTGTCCGGCAGGGCTATAGCGTTTTGCTTCAACAGCTTTTATCGCGTTTTCTTTATCAGTAAGATAAATATCAACCAATTCCTTTACTGTAAACGTATTTTGAGAAAATACGAAAGTGGTACTTAGGAATAGACATGTAAAAATTACTCCCTTCATAAAAAATAAGTCCTGACGGTTCTGTCAGGACTGGTTAAATCATTTTTCCGGGTTGGTTTTAAGCTGCTACAAAACAGCGATTCAGGATCGCCTTGTGTTCATTCCCAAACAGGTTGTAGCACCATTGCTTGAGTTCCTGGAGTTCAGCGCCAATCAATACTTCGATGGCCTTCTTCAACTCTTTTTCAAAGAGCTTCGCGTCAAAACTCACCTTTGTGAGTACGGTTTTGACATAATTCAACATAGGCAGATGTTTCTTAGATTAAAAAGTTACTAAATGCATGACTAATTTAATGAGCGGTTAAGCTAACTAAAAGAACATTTTTAGTTTTGTAACGTGTTATTGGTACGAAGATTGAACATGAGGCCGTTTTTCTCGATAAAATCACGGTTAATGCTTTTTTTAGCATTAACGGGTGTTGGATTCGCACAAGCCCAAACCATCCAGATTACACTGGGTCCTGACGAGATTGGTGAAAACCAGGCCTGGACCATTTCTGTGGGCATCCAAAACGACCGGTTTAAATCGCACGACTTCGTTTTCCCGGAAATTACAGGATTTCGCAAGCGAGGTACCTCTTCGCAATCGCAAACCAGTATTGTGAACGGGCAGGTTTCATCCTCTCAAAGCATAACGATGACCTATTTGCCGATGAAGCAGGGCACCTACACGATCCCGGCCTTTAAAATGACCGTAAACGGTCAAAGCATCAGCTCACCCGGAAAAAAAGTAAAAGTCGGCCCGCCTGTGCAAACCCAGCGCGATCCATACAACGCCTACGATCCGAGCGACTTTTTCGGCAAGAACAACAACACCGAGTTTATTGATATTAAAGAAGATGCTTTCCTGGCAGTCTCTACCAGCAAGTCTGAAGTATACGTAGGGGAAGGTTTCACAACATCGCTTTCATTTTACGTAGCAGATAAGAATCGTGCACCGTTACAGTTTTATGATCTGGCCAAGCAGCTCACCGGCATCCTGAAAAAAATAAAGCCTGCCAATTGCTGGGAAGAAAATTTCGATATCGAAAATGTGCAGAGTGAAACAGTAACCATCAATGGTGAATACTACGATCAATATAAGCTGTATGAAGCTACCTACTATCCGCTAAATGCTAAAGACATTGTGTTCCCGAGTGTGGGCCTGCAGCTTATTAAATTCAAGGTTGCCAAGAATCCCACGTTCTTTGGTCAGAACCGGAAAGAGGATTTCAAAACATTCTACTCAAAGCCTAAAACAGTAAAAGTCAAAGAACTTCCGCCTCATCCGTTGCGGGATAAAGTTGCTGTAGGAGACTACCGTCTGGAAGAAAGGATCAGCAGTACCGCGCTGCAAACCGGACAAAGTTTTTCGTACGACTTCAATATTTACGGTGAAGGAAATATCTCTGCCATCGAGAAGCCTACCGTGATGAAAGACGGAAGCTTTGAATTTTATGATCCGAATGTTCGGCAGGACATCAACCGGCAAAACACCCGCGTCACCGGAACAAAGTCATTTAGCTATTTCATTATCCCGAAAGAGCCGGGTGAATACCGGATGCGTGATTTGCTTCAATGGGTGTATTTCAATCCTACCCTTAAAAAGTATGATACATTGATTGCCCGTACAGCGGTAGTAGTAAACGGAGAAAGCCTGAAAAACGAATCGATTGAGTCAACCGATACGGGTTCTTTTTACGATAAAATAAGTGGAACTGACAATACATTGCGCACTGCAACCGATTCAGGATGGATTACGATTGCCCTCGGAATTTTTATTTTGGTCATGTTAGCCGGTTCGGCTTATCTTGTCTTTAAAAAGACGTAAGATATCAGATGTAAGTAGCAAGACTACTCAATCTTACGTCTTAAGTCTTACTACTTTTGT
>CAZHQP010000323.1:0-3450 GCA_964534735.1 uncultured Roseivirgaceae bacterium | reverse complement strand
CTGCAGCAAAATACATTTTCGTGACGGGGGGTGTTACTTCTTCACTTGGTAAAGGGATCATTTCGGCCTCACTGGGCAAGCTGCTGCAGGCCCGGGGCTTTAAGGTCACCATTCAAAAATTCGATCCATACATCAATATTGATCCGGGAACGCTTAATCCTTACGAGCATGGCGAATGCTATGTAACAAACGATGGCGCAGAGACCGATCTTGATCTGGGTCACTACGAGCGTTTTCTGAATGTTCCAACTTCCAAAGCAAACAACATTACCACGGGTCGCATCTATAATAATGTTATTACGAAGGAACGTCAGGGTGAATACTTAGGAAAGACCGTACAGGTTGTTCCGCACATCACCGATGAGATCAAGCGCAATCTTTTCTTACTGGGTGAATCGGGTGAGTATGATTTTGTGATCACAGAGATAGGCGGATCGATCGGTGATATCGAATCACTTCCGTTCGTGGAAGCTGTTCGCCAGGTAAAATGGGAATTAGGTTCCAACAACGCTTTGGTCATCCACCTGACGCTTATACCCTACCTGAAAGCTGCTAAAGAATTAAAGACAAAACCCACGCAACACTCTGTAAAAGAGCTTCTTGCAGAAGGTATTCAGCCTGATATCCTGGTTTGCCGGACAGAGCATCCATTACCGATGGAAATCCGCAAGAAGCTTGCGTTGTTCTGCAACGTTCAGCTGAACTCGGTAATTGAAGCGATTGATGCGGATACGATCTATGACGTACCGTTATTGATGCGCAAAGAGAAGCTTGATGAGCGCGTGCTTGCAAAACTAAAAGTTCATAGCAAGGAAGAACCGGATCTCGAACAATGGAAAGATTTTTTAGGTAAGCTTAAAAATCCGGTTGAAGAAGTTAACATTGGTCTGGTTGGAAAATATGTTTCGTTGCCCGATGCGTATAAATCAATCGCGGAAGCATTTGTACATGCAGGTGCACAGAATGATTGCCGCGTTAATTTAAAATGGATTTCTTCGGAAGATATTAATAAAGACACCGTACGTTCAGTACTTGACGGGCTTGATGGTGTGCTGGTTGCACCCGGCTTTGGTGAGCGCGGCATGGAGGGCAAGATCGAGACCATTAAGTACGTTCGAGAAAACAAGGAACCAAAGCATATCATGCTTACGGTGAAGCAACCATCCAGGAGCGTCACCGTCATCGTTATGAATTCAATAACAAATATTTAGAAGCTATCGAAGAAGGCGGATTGAAAGCGGTAGGAACAAACCCGGAATCAAATCTGGTGGAGATCGTTGAGCTTAAAGATCACCCGTGGTTTGTAGGCGTTCAATTCCACCCGGAATTAAGAAGCACCGTAATGAACCCGCATCCTTTATTCGTGAAGTTCGTTGAGGCTTCGGTAGAGCACAAAAAATCAGTCGTTAACTAGTTTATAATCAGCAGAAATGGATAGAAATTCGGCCATTGGCCTAACCCTAATAGGTGCCTTATTAATGGTTTACTTTTTCTGGTTTGCGAATCCGCAACAAGCGGCCCAGCAACCCGTGCAATCAACTCCTTCGATTGGCGTTGATTCAGCAGGCAAGCCCGCACCGGTAACCATCAACGCAGCAGCAGACAGTCTGGCTGAAGCAACGTATGGAAGCATCGCTACAGCCTTTAAAGGTGAAGAGAAAGTTACCCGCATTCAAACCAACAAGTTCAATCTTTCTTTCAGCAATAAAGGCGGTGTTATTCAGTATGCCGAGCTGAAGAACTTCAAAACTTATTTCGGAAAGCCGTTGGTGTTAATCGATCAGCGCTCAAGCCTGTTCAGCCTAACAACTAAGTACAAAGGCGAGACACTTGATCTGTATACACTATACTACGATGTTGATTCGCGTAAAGCGGGTGATACAACTATTGTCACGTTTACCGTAAATCCGGGCGATGGCGCTGAGCTTGTTCAAACGTATAAAATTCCGGAAGACGGTTATGAAATTCAATACAGCATTTCCAGCAAGGGATTGGATAAATCATTATCCGAACAGCTTACCTATCAGTGGAACAACATCTTGCGTCCGCGTGAAAAGGATATTGCAGACAGCCGTAACAACACTACCATTACCTACAATGAAAACGGGAAGGTTAACTGGCTGACTGAACGGTCAACCGAACCTCAAAAGGAATCCTTTGGCAGCGGATTGAAATGGGTATCGTTCAAGCAGAAATTCTTCCTTACATCCATCATTTCCAAAAAAGGATTTAAAGGCGGTGAAGTTGAAACTTCTGTTGACCCGGCTGATACATCAGTCGTTAAAAAGGGAAGTGCTAAAGTTTATATCGAAACAAAAGATCTTGCCGATGGCAGCGCCAACTTCAAATATTATTTAGGTCCGAACGAATACAGAAAGATCGGCTCGGTTGCTGAAAAATTCAATCAGAACGTTTACCTGGGCTGGCCTCCGGTATACTGGATCAACAAGTTTGTGATCTTCCCTGTATTCTATTTCCTCACCACGTTTATTCACAATTTCGGACTGATCATCATCATTCTGGTGATCCTGATCAGACTGATCTTATTGCCGCTCTCCTATCGCTCATTCCTGAGCATGGCGAAAATGAAAGTGTTAAAGCCCGAACTTGACGAAATCAAGGAAAAGTATGGCGATGACATGACCAAAACCCAGCAAGAACAAATGAAATTGTACCAGCAGGTAGGAGTTAATCCAATCAGCGGCTGTATTCCGTTGTTGTTACAGATGCCGATTCTGTTCGCGATGTTTTATTTGTTCCCGAACACGATCGAGCTTCGTCAGGAGCATTTCTTGTGGGCAGAAGATCTTTCGACTTACGATTCAATTCTCATGCTCCCGTTCAGCATTCCGTTTTATGGAAACCACGTAAGTTTGTTCACCCTGCTGATGACAATTTCAACGCTGGTTTATACGTGGCAGAACAACCAGATGTCGACCGCGCAAGGCCCGATGAAAGTGATGTCGTACCTGATGCCCATCATCTTCCTGTTCGTGCTAAACTCTTTCCCGGCCGGCTTGAGCTTCTATTACTTCATGTCGAACGTAGCCACGTTTGGCCAGCAGGCAATCATCAAACGATTTGTAGATGAAGGTAAGATCCGTGCGATCATGGAGGAGAATAAAAAGAAGAATGCAGCGGGTGAAGGCAAGAAATCGAAGTTCATGACCAAGCTGCAGGATGCGATGAAAGCGAGCGAAGAAGCACGCAAGAATGCTGAAGAAGCCAGGAAAAAGAAGAAAAATTAACATTCCGTTGTGAATTGATTGTGGACAAATACGTTCCACAGCGTTCCACGTCCCTGATTAGTTAGCTTATATTTGAGCCCCGATAAAAAGTCGGGGCTTATTTTTTTATCATGGGAAAGATCATTGCGATTGCCACTCAGAAAGGCGGAGTTGGTAAAACCACACCGGCCATTAACCTGGCAGCAAGCTTGGCGGTGCTGGT